>JAHJXD010000020.1 GCA_018827685.1 Patescibacteria group bacterium | reverse complement strand
CGAATTTTAAAGAGCGTAACCGATGCCAGAATTAAAAATACTTTAACCGGAGAAGAGATAATAATGCGTTCGGAAATAACGGCTAAAATTAAAGAAATACTTTCAAAACTTGGGCTGTCATACTAAAAGTGACAAGTCGGGGGCAACATAATTGCCGTAACTCTTGCTCATCTTTTTCCCATCACCACTCGTTCCTTCCAAGATGGGCGTCATCAGAATCACCTCTTCGTCCATACCAGATTGACGCATGATCTTACGGCACTGCTGAAAATTCAGCAATTGATCGATGCCACCAATCTCGACATGAGTTCCGAGATGAACCGAATCTATACCCATCAAGACTCCGTAACAGACTTCCGCGAGCGATACTGCCTGTTCGTTGCGCATCCTCGCTTTGAAATCTTCGCGTTGCATGGCTTCCGACAGATTGATCTGCTGGAAGATGGCGAAAATTTCTTGCAAGGTCATCGGATTCAACCACTTGGCGTTGTAGTGAATGTGAAGCATACGCAGATCGATGTACTTCCCGATCTGGCTGGTGTATGTCTCCATATTCTTTACGATTTGTTCCGGACTCAACGGAACTCTGCCGGTGTCCCTCGCGGTGGGATCGCCGACCCGAGCGGTGAAATCTCCGATGATAAAGTCGATGTGATGACCGACTTTTGCAAACTGACGCAAAAGCATAATTGGCACCACGTGACCGATGTGAATTTCCGACGCCGTTGGATCAATTCCGAATTTCACCTTCAGCGTTGGATGTTCGGATATCTTTTGCCGCAACCGATCGGTCGTGATGACCTCTTGGCATTTCGGCAACAGGAAGCCGACAAGTTCGTTGACTTCCATTCCGACCCATGATTCCGAATCGCGGGCAAGGAACTGCTGATCAAACCTTTTCATGACTTACCTCCTTCTGTTGTTAAGGTACTGTTTCAAACAGGAAACCATTTCCTGCTTACCAACTTACATCTTTTTGCTTATTTTGTCCATCTTTTTGTATATCTTGTCAAGGCAATATAGAAATGTCCTACCTAAGTAAAATTAGTTAATTAATTTTGAAATGATATTTTTTTTAACTCTGTCAATTTTTTTTAACTCCTTTTTGATTCGAAAAAATTGTCAACCTTATTAATTGTGTTATACTAATAATGTTAAGTGCGGAATCTGTTGAACTCCAAAGTCCGAAACCCTAACGGGGATCGGGCTTTTTGTTTTGTAAAATTTTTGAAAATTTTTTGCGTGGTTTTGCGTCCTTATGCCATAGAAGTATGGTATACTGACAATGGCACTGAATGGGACTGTCGCCGAATGCTCTTTTGGCGACAGTCCCGTAATTTATAATTATCTATGGAAAATAATTGGTATTCAAAATTAGAGATTGATATTTTAAAACAACTGCAATCTGATACTAATGGCTTAGATTTAGAGATGGCCGCGGACAGGCTGAATAAGTATGGCGAGAATAAATTATTGGAAATTAAGGTTGATAGCCTTGCTGTTATTTTTTTCCGCCAATTTCAAAGTCCGTTAATTTATATTTTATTTATTGCCGCTTTGATAATTTTTGCCATGGCTGAAATGATTGATGGTTCAATTATTTTAGCCATTTTGATTTTTAATGCCATCATCGGCACCATCCAGGAAGGCAAAGCCCAAAATACTCTTAAAGCTCTTAAAAAATTTGTGGAAACCAAGGCTACGGTTTTGCGCCAAGGCAGAGAAATGATTATTTCCGATAGCGAAGTCGTTCCCGGGGATATTATGATTTTGCAAGAAGGGGAAAAGGTTCCGGCTGACGCGCGTGTTATTTTGTCGCATAGTTTGAATATTAACGAATCCATGCTCACTGGCGAATCAGAGCCGGTGTGTAAGATTAAAGAAATTATAAAGAAAAATAATCTGCTCATGCAAGAGCAGAAAAATATGGTGTTTAAAGGCACCTATGTATTGTCCGGCAATGGCAAGGCGATTGTGGTGGCAACTGGATTAAATACTGTTAT
This sequence comes from Patescibacteria group bacterium, assembly GCA_018827685.1. Classification (GTDB taxonomy): domain Bacteria; phylum Patescibacteriota; class Patescibacteriia; order Patescibacteriales; family GWC2-42-12; genus JACPHD01. The sequence goes on along the minus strand of JAHJXD010000020.1, from coordinate 4,196 downwards.
TGGCAAGATATCCAAAGAAATTCAAGCCATAGACACGGAAATGCCTTTTAAAACTAATGTTAAATATTTAACTCGCTTGATTGTTGCCGCGGTTTCCAGTATCAGCGTGTTTTTATTTTTTTCCGGCTTGGCTTCGGGAAAATTAATGGCCGATATGTTTATGATCGTAGTTTCTTTGGCAGTTTCTAGCATACCTGAAGGCTTGCCGATTGTTATGACCTTGGTTTTAGCTACTGGTGTTTGGCGGATGAGCAAACAGAATGTTTTAATAAAAAAGTTGCAAGCGGTTGAAGCTTTGGGTCAAGCTCGGGTTATCGCGGTGGATAAAACCGGGACAATCACCAATAATGAAATGGTGGCGCAAAAAATTTATTTAGCCGGCAAACTATTTGAAATCAGCGGTTCAGGCTATGCGCCTCAAGGTGAAATTAGATTTGAAGAAAAGACAGTTTGTCTGCCCAATCACCCCGACCTATTATTAGCCGGTAGAATTGCTATTTTTTGCTCTAATGCGCATATAATGTATAATGAGAATAACGGGCAATGGAGCATATCAGGCGATCCGACCGAGGCAGCTATGAATATTTTCGGGCAAAAACTCGGATTTAATAAAAATCAATTGGAAAACGAATCGCCGATAGTGGTTGATTTGCCTTTTGATTATAAGCTTAAATATCATGCCACAGCGCATCTGGTAGAGGGTAAAAATTTTTTAGCCGTGGCTGGAGCTCCGGAAGAAATATTAATGCTTTGTCAAAAAATTTGGCGTGACGGCAAAAGCGCTCCGCTCGCTGATAAAGAAAAAGAAGAATTAAAATCGGTATTTTTAGACATGTCCAAAAACGGTATGCGCGTAGTGGCCTTAACTGGAAATTTTGCACCCAAAGATGTTTTAAAAAATGAAGAAATTAATAATTTAACTTTTGTTGGACTTTTAGGCATGAGAGATTCATTGCGCCCAGAAGCGGTTGAGGTCATTAAAAAAATTATTTCCGCCCATATTCGCGCGGTTATGATCACAGGCGATCATAAAAACACTGCGCTTTCAATCGCTAAAGAAGCTGGCATTTACCGCTCCGGCGACATTATTTTAACCGGTCAGGAAATAGATAGTTTAACAGATAAAATGTTGGAGGAAAAAGTTTCAAATTGTTCGGTTTTTGCAAGAGTGACGCCTGATCATAAATTAAGAATTATTCAAGCTTATAAAGCGCGCGGAGAAATTATCGCTATGACTGGAGACGGAGTTAATGACGCGCCTTCGCTAGTGGCTGCCGATCTAGGTATTGCTATGGGAAGAATCGGCTCCGAAGTCGCTAAAGAAGCTTCTGATATTGTGCTTTTGGATGATAATTTAACCAATATAATTTACGCGATTGAAGAAGGGCGAAATATTTATAAAACAATTAAAAAAGTAATTCTTTATCTTTTTTCAACCAACTTAGGTGAAGTTTTAACCATCGCTGGAGCCATATCTATTGGCTGGCCTTTGCCATTATTGCCGACGCAGATTATCTGGTTAAATTTTGTAACCGACGGTTTTCTTGATGTGGCTTTAGCCATGGAGCCGAAAGAAAAAGGGCTTATGTTAAAAAAATTTGAACGGCCGAAAAAATGGATAATAGATAAATTAATGATACAAAGAATGTTTTTGATGGCTGTGCCTATGGCCATAGGCACTCTTTGGCTTTTTAGGCAATACTTTGCCGCTGATCTTGCCAAGGCATGGACAATCTCGCTTACAATTCTGGCCGTATTTCAATGGTTTAATGTCTGGAATTGCCGTTCTGAAGAAAAATCGCTTTTTCAAATAAATCCTTTAACCAATAAATTTTTAGTTAGCGCTACGTTAATTGTTATTTGCTTGCAGCTTTTAGTAGTCTATAATCCAGTCCTGCAAAAAATTATGCATACTGTGCCACTCGGATTATCTGATTGGCTAATCATCATCCCTGTCGCGTCTTCTATTATAATTGTTGAAGAAATAAGAAAAATTTTTTATCGAAGAAAATTAAATATTTAATTATAAAAAAACTGTGGCCCAATGCCATATTCGGCCACAGTCCCATAACATTATGACCATTTCTAACGAAGTAAAAAATCAAAAATCGCAATTTTATTTTTTGTCGGTTTTGCTTATTGGAACTTTAATCTTATCATTTTATATTTTGCGGCCGTTTGTTTCGGTTTTTATTTTGGCCATAATTTTTACGGTCGTATTTCAACCCCTTTACCGCAAAATTTTAAAGTATTGTTTTAATCATGAAGGTTTAGCCGCGCTGCTTACGACAATTATCGTCGTGATTATTATTTTAACGCCATTAACCTTTTTAGGTATGAGAATTTTTCAGGAATTACGACAATTGTATGTTTCATTAATAGAAGGCGGGGGTAAAGATAATTTTATTAATGTTTTTAATGGTTTATTGGAAAATTTTCGCCATTATTTTCTTTTACCGCAAAAATTTTCAATTAATTTGGAGCAATATTTAAAACAAGGTTTAAATTGGTTGCTTAATAATTTGGGCGCTTTGTTTTCTAATTTTGCCAGTATCTTAGGAGCCTGTTTCATTTTTTTAATTTCGTTTTATTATTTGCTTAAAGATGGACAAAAACTTAAGCAAGCAATTATAAAATATAGCCCTTTGGTCGACACTGACGATGAAATGATTTTAAATAAGTTAGAACTTGCTATTAGCTCGATTGTTAAAGGTAATTTTACCGTTGCTTTTTTACAAGGCTTTTTGACATGTATTGGTTTTACGATTTTTGCCGTGCCTAATGCTATTCTTTGGGGTACGATCGCGTGTATTGCGGCTTTTGTCCCAAGTATCGGCACCTCCATAGTATTCACTCCGGTTATTATTTTAATGTTTGTTAGCGGTCATTTATTTTCCGCGATCGGATTACTGCTTTGGGGAGCGTTAGCCGTTGGCCTGATAGATAATTTTCTCGGTCCGAAACTTATCGGCCGCGGCATGAAATTGCATCCTTTATTAATTCTTTTTTCAGCTTTCGGCGGTTTGGTTTTTCTCGGTCCAATTGGTTTTATTTTAGGTCCGATTGTTTTAAGCCTGCTATTCGCTTTGCTTCATATTTATTTTTACATTACGAATAATGGTAATAAAGGAGCGGCTAAATAGATTACAGATTAAAAAACGTTAGACGTTTTTAACTTTAGCCATGGTCTTAATGCATTTGGTGCAGACATTGAGTTTTTTGCCGTCTATTTTTTTAATTTGCAGATTAATATATTGCCTTTTAATAGTTTTGATATTAGAGTGGGATCTAGAAGCGTCTTTAGTTGAGCCTCGTCCGCAAATATCGCATTTTTTTGCCATACAAATTTGATTTAATTTTTTAATTAATTTAATACTAACAACTTTTGATGTAAAAGGCAAGATGTGATAGAATTATTGTGATAGAATTAAATAGGTAAAAAGTTAAAAAAATTTATGTCCATGATTTTTGCTTTAATTATAATATTGTTTTCCGCCATTATTCACGAATATATGCATGGCTGGACAGCAGATTATTTGGGCGACCCGACAGCGCGCGATGCCGGCCGCCTAACTTTAAATCCGCTTGCTCATATTGATATCTGGGGCTCAATTTTAATGCCAGCTTTAATTTTTATCGGCACTGGCGGAGGACTTATTTTTGGCTATGCTAAGCCGGTGCCTTTTAATCCTTATAATTTCAAAGATCAGAAATACGGCGTGGCTAAAGTGGCTTTAGCCGGCCCTCTGGCCAATTTAGTAACCGCTTTGTTCTTCGGTTTATTTTTAAGATTTGTTCCAACGTTGAATATTGTAATGGTTAGTTTTTTAGCTGCTATTGTCCAGATTAATTTGGTGCTGATGATATTTAATCTTTTGCCCATACCGCCGCTAGACGGATCAAAAGTATTATTGCCGTTTTTGCCTTATGATTGGCAGATAAGTTTATTGAAATTTGAGCAATTCGGTTTTACCCTTGTTTTACTTTTCGTTTTTTTCGGTTTTTCCATAATTATGCCGATTATCAATTTTTTATTTAAACTGATTGTGGGAATATAGCTCCTGTGGGAATATAGCTCCCGTGTCAAATCATTTAATCATGACACCAAAACCTCTTTTTTATCCATCCTGGAAAATGACACTAAAGAAGGGTTCAATTTGTTAGTTGAATTAATGTTTTCTCGACCTTTTTTCTGT
>JAHJXD010000019.1 GCA_018827685.1 Patescibacteria group bacterium | reverse complement strand
TTAGTTATTGTGTAAAAATATTATTTTTCAGCGTAGATCAGCGTAATTATCAGCGTTTGATCAGCGGAAACTTGGCTTAAAGTATGAATTTTATAAATCACCAAAATTGTGGACAAATAATTTTTACACAGAAACTAATTAGTAATTAAAAAAATAATTTTACTATGGCTGATACTAATACTAAAAAAATAACTAAATCTGAACTAATAATCGCCGAGCAAGCAAAGCTTAAGGGCAAATATACCAATGCCATCGGCCGCCGAAAAACTTCAATCGCTCGAGTAAGGCTTTATAAAGGAGACCAGGGCTTAATGCTTGTTAATGGATCTGATGCCAGTAAATATTTTCCAGAAGAAGAATTATTTTCAACTATTAACCAACCATTAAAATTAGCCGGTTTGATTAAAAATTTTAATATATCGATTAATGTCGCCGGCGGCGGTAAAAAGGGCCAGGCTGAATCCATCCGCCACGGTATTGTTCGCGCGCTGCTTGAAATTAACCCTGAACTAAGAGCTTTATTTAAAGCAAGGGGTTGGATTACGCGCGATGCTAGAAAAAAAGAAAGAAAGAAGCCGGGCCTAAAGAAAGCCAGACGCGCGCCACAATGGGCAAAGCGTTAGGAACTATTCTCTCTATGGAAAGTCTATTATTAAATTATCAATAAACTTATGTTAGAAGAAAAAGATATCCAGGTAATCAGCGTATTGCTTGATCAAAAATTAAAAGTTCAAACGGAGCAATTCGACGAAAAATTAGACGAAGTTCTTAGTGCTGTAAACGACGGTTTTACTGAAATGCAGGGTCAATTTAACGAATTGAAGACCGAATTAAAAGGTGATATTGCTGAAGTTAAAGCCGAAGTAGCTAAAAGACCTACAAAAGATGAGATAAATTTTATAACATAGGATTTACGCAGTTGATTTGTATTTAATAAACTCCGTTAGTCGCGGGGTTTTATTATTTTTAAGCTTATGTTAAAATGGGACTGTCGAAAGAGCATTCGGCCACAGTCCCAAAATAAAAACATGTCTGAAAAAATTACTAACATTGCTAAAAATACTTCGTATTTTACCTTAGCGCTCATTTTACAAAAAGTGATTTCTTTTACTTATTTTGTTTTAATCGCGCGCGCCATTGGTCCGGCCGATTTAGGCAAATATTATTTTGCCATTTCTTTTACTTCCATTTTCGGAATTTTTATTGATATTGGTCAATCAACCGTCCTAACGCGGGAAGTAGCCAAACGTCCTGATGATGCGGAAAAACTCTTTAGCTCGGTTTTTTTAATAAAACTGCCTCTGGCAATACTTTCAATGTTAGCGGTTTTCAGTATTATAAATTTTTCTTCTTATCCGGATATTACTCGCCAATTAGTTTATCTTTCCATATTTTGCATGATCCTAGATTCTTTTACTTTAACTTTTTTCTCGGTAAGCCGAGGTTTTCATAATTTGAAATACGAAAGTATTTCTTCGGTTATTTTCCAACTTATAGTTTTTATTGTAGTCTTAACCGTCTTAAAATTTAATTTGGGGCTAGTTTGGTTAATGATGTCTTTAGTTTTGGCCAGTCTGTATAATTTTATTTTCTCATTTTATATTTTAAAAAAGAAATGGAAGCTTAAAATTAATTGGCGGCCTGATAAAATTTTAATCAAGAACATTTTATTAATATCTTTGCCTTTTGCTGTTTACGCGATTTTTCAGCGAGTTTACATGTATTTTGATTCAGTGTTATTATCGCTTCTGGCAGGTGATCATCAGGTAGGCATATACCAAATTCCTTTTAAAATTATTTTTGCTTTGCAGTTTCTGCCTTTGGCTTTTATTGCTTCGCTTTTTCCAGCCCTAAGCTCTTATTGGCAAAATAATCGTGAGCAATTAGCCATTACCTTTGAGCGCGCCGTGAAGTATTTAATCATTATCTCTTTACCGGTTTCAATTGGTGGCATAATTTTAGCCGATAAAATAATGGTTATCTTTAAAAGCGACTATAGCGACGCTATCTTACCCCTGCAAATAACAATGGCGGCGGTTATTTTTATGTTTTTAAATTTTCCAGCAGGTTCACTTTTAAACGCCTGTGATCGGCAAAAAATCAATACCATTAATATGGGTATTATCTTAATAGCGAGTGTTATTTTAAATTTAATTTTAATACCGCGCTATCAAGCGATCGGCGCCAGTTTAACCGTTTTACTAACTAATTTATTAATGTTTATTTTAAGCATGTCTGTTGTGTCGCAGATTACCAAGTATGATTATAAAAAAATAATTGTTATGCTAATTAAGTCGCTCTTGGCCGTAGCGGTGATGGGCGCAGTGGGATATTATTTAAAAAATCAAGTGAATTTTATCTTAACGGTGATATTATCCGCAGTAAGTTATTTTATCGCTTTATATATATTTAAAGGTTTTAGCAAGCAGGATGTGGAAAGTATTTATAAATCATTTAATAAAAATAAAGTCTCTTAATATTTTACATTATGACAACTCTGCTTTTTACATTAGAATATCCGCCATTTTACGGCGGCGTGGCTAATTATTACGGTAATTTGGTTAAATACTGGCCTGAGCCTTTAGCTATCTCCGCGCTTAACAACAATGAAGGCCATCTGATTAATAATAAATTGCCGCTATTGCCATGGCTACCGGCCTATTTTGCTTTACGCAAAAAAATAAAACAAGAAAAAATTGAACATATTTTTGTCGGCCATATATTACCGCTAGGCACGGTTGCCTTAATTTGCGCCAGGTTTTGTAAAATAAAATATTCAGTATTTTTACATGGTACGGATTTATCTTTTGTCATAAAAAAAACCAGAAAAAAATGGCTGGCCAAAAAAATTTTAATAAACGCCGAAAAAATAATTTGTGCTAATAATTATACGGCTGATTTAACAAAACAATTTTTTCCATCAAGCGCTAATAAAATAGTTATAGTCAATCCAGGCGTAGAAAATCACGAAACGCGATTAAAAGAAAAATATAATTTAGAAGATAAAATAATCTTATTATCCGTTGGCAGGCTGGTAAAGCGCAAAGGATTTGATAAAGTTATTGAGGCCATGCCAGAAGTACTGAAACTGGCGCCAAATTTAGTTTATATTATTTTAGGCCATGGGCCGGAAATTGAAAATTGGAAATTAAAAATTGATAATTTAGGATTAGAAAAACATGTCAAAATAATAAATCAAGCCACAGATCAAGAACGTGATAATTGGTATAATTCATGCGATATTTTCATCATGACATCAAGAAATATTGATGGCGATTTTGAGGGATTTGGCATAGCTTATTTGGAAGCTAATTTAGCCGGTAAGCCGGTAATAGCCGGCAAAAGCGGCGGAGTTGGCGATGCTGTGGTAGATGGTTTAAACGGATTATTGGTTGATCCTGAAAATATTAGCAAAATTGCCTCAACTATTATTAAATTAGCCAAAAATTCATGCTTAAGGCATAAATTAGGTCAGCAGGGGAGAGATCGCGCGATTAACGATTTTAATTGGGAAAAACAAATTAATAAAATTTATAAAGCAATAATGGGGCAGTCCCAAAATATAATCTATGATTAGCATTATCATTCCGGTCTATAATCAAGCTGAGCATTTAATGCATTGTTTAGTTAGTATTAAAAAGCAAACTTACGATAATTATGAAATTATTGTGGTTAACGACGGTTCAACAGATAATGTAATCGCGGTGATTGAAAAATTCAAACAAATTTTTGGATTTAACCTAACTTATTCTGAACAGGAAAATAAGGGAGCGAGCGCTGCCAGAAATAAGGGTGATAAATTAGCCAAAGGAGAATATATAATTTTTTGCGACGCAGATGTTGTTATGAAGCCAACTATGCTTGAACTAATGCTAAACACCTTAAAACACAACCAGAGCGCCAGTTTTTGTTATTCGTCTTTTATCCTGGGTTATAAAAAATTCAAGCTTTGGTCTTATGACGTGGAAAAATTAAAAATTATGCCTTATATCCACACCACCTCGCTGATTAAGAAAGAACATTTTCCCGGCTTTGACGAAACTTTAAAAAAATTTCAAGATTGGGATCTTTGGTTGACAATGCTTGATCATGGCCACGCAGGAGTTTGGGTTAATCAAGTTCTTTTTAAAGTGGCTGTCACTGGCACGCAGACCATGAGTAATTGGCTACCGTCTTTCATTTATAAATTATTGCCTTGGCTGCCGGCGGTAAAAAAATATAACCAAGCCATGTCCATAATTAAAAAAAAGCATAATAATGAATCATAAAATTATTAAAAACACAATATTTTTTATTGTCTTAGCCGAAATATTATCATTTTTAGGTTATTATTATCAATTAATTAATTTTATCGCGTTTTTTATTATCGCGATTCTGACTTTAATTTTGTCATTATACAAATTGAAATACGGGTTATATATATTACTAACAGAGCTCTTGATCGGTTCTTTCGGTTATTTATTTTATTTTGAAAATCATGGTTTAAAAATTTCCATTCGCATAACATTATGGCTGATTATTATGTCGGTTTGGCTGGCCGTGGCTATAATTAAATTGGCAAAAACAAAAAAATTAGAATTAGATTTTTTTCGTTCGTCTTATTTTTATTATTTTGTTGCGCTAGCTATTTTTATTATTTGGGGCATGATAAACGGTTTTTTACAAAATAATTTATCAAGCAATGTTTTTTTTGATGCCAACAATTGGTTTTATTTTTTACTGGTTTTTCCCATATTCTCGGTTTTACGAACTGATGATAATTTAAAAATTATCAAACAAATATTTTTAACAGCCTTGTGTTGGCTTAGTATAAAAACTATTGTTTTAGCTTATATTTTTTCTCATAATTTTGGTTTTTTTATATTAGACATTTATCTTTGGATAAGGCGGAGCGGGGTCGGGGAAATAACCAATGTCGTGCCAGGGTTTAGCCGGATATTTATGCAATCGCATATTTTTGTTTTAATAGGATTCTTTATTTTACTATTTTATTTATTAAAATTGACGTTAACGCAAACCATTAGAAGACGAGATTCTATTTGCTTTTTGTTGATTATATTATTTTTATCCACAATTATAATTAGTTTTTCAAGAAGTTTTTGGTTAGGGCTGGCAGCAGGAGGCTTGTTCATATGGTTGATCGCAATCTTTAAATTAA
>JAHJXD010000018.1 GCA_018827685.1 Patescibacteria group bacterium | reverse complement strand
TATAAGCAAGAAAAAGCAGGAAAACCAGTTAAATTTTATCCAGCTAGATTGGCTAACGCGCTAGCGAATATTTTATGTTACCAAATTGACGAAATCGAACAATTAAACTTACATAGGCAAACTATTGCTAAAATTTATAATCAACAACTTAATAATCAACAAATAAATTTTCCATGGCAAGATAATCAGATTGATCTGGAAAATTGCACTTGTTTAAGATATCCAGTGCTTTTAAAAAAAACAAAAGCATTATTGATTTACGCCAAAAAACAGGGGATTATGCTTGGAGATTGGTATAATGCGCCATTAGCGCCGGCTGATAGCCGATTAGATAAAACTGGTTATAACATAGGGCAGTGTCCTAAAGCAGAATTATTAGCCAGCCAATCAGTTAATTTACCGACTGATAGGCAAATCAGCATGAAAGACGCTAAGAAGATTATTAAATCAATAAATTTATTTTAACATAACGTTTCGGGCCGCTAGTGTTGTGTTTAAAAAATATTTTTTATCACTCCATAGATAGCTGTTTTCTTTTTATTTCTTTTCGCCCACCAAATATCGCCATACGACCAATGCCAATATTCTTTCGGACAATTAGACAAACCAACTTTTTTTAGGGCGGCGAACATTATATTTCTATTTTTTTGAATATATTGCGGAAGCTTAGGCTGAAATGATTTTGCGTTTTCTTGATATGTTAGTTTTGAGCTTTTCATTGGAACTTTTTTGCCATTTTTCAATAACCTCAAATCTACTGCGCCACCTGTCATGTGCCCAGAGGCATATTTACCATTTGATGGGGCAACATATTTTTTAACCTCTTTTATAATTTTGTCTTTAGACCAACTGGGATATTTTTTTGAAAAACGCTTTATAAACCACTTTGTGATCTCTTCTTGAACATACTGAGGCCGCCATGCGTCACCAATAACAAATGTCATGCCTCTGGGCAATTTCTTTTCAGCGCGCAAAATCATTTCAGCCACAGTTTTTCGAAGATAAGCTATTTTTTCTTTTTTCATTCGCCGCTCCCTTAGGTCTATCTTGATATTTGGGCATATCTTTTTTATATCAACCAACGGCTCATTACACTCTTTGATGTTTATCATAAAAATATTTATTGTATTCTTTTGAGAATGCTAATAACTCCACTATTAGCATCTACTGTTGATTAATAAAAAATAAAAAGGCATTAAAATTTGGGCGGAGATAAAATTCAACTCATTAATGTAATGTAAAAGGGAATTTTATCGTAGCCGCATACTCGGTGTTAAGTGAGGGTGAGCGAAGCGAATGTGCAACGTCCCCTTGAGTTTTTGAAAATGCCGTCTATCGAGAACGAAGTTTCATAAAGAAAAAGAATAAAGGGCAAAAGATTTATTTAAAATCTAAGTATTGATTACGCGAATAAGCTCCGGAGTTTAAAATTCTTATTCCTGATTCTGATTCAACTCGACCAAACAACAGCCGCACCCCAGTTGTAATTGAATTGACCAAAACCTCCAATTCTATTACCTAATTCTGCGACTTCTCCATTCACAATTGCAACATTCGCACTTTTTGCAGCATTAATATATCCTTCAGCTAATTGCTTAACTTGCTCAAGAAACGAACCATTAGCATTTCTTAAAGAATTAACATCAAGAATAGAACCTATTAAAACTGGTTCAGCACCTCTAACAACTGCATCATCACAAACCATTGCAAATAAATCATAAGCAATAGTTCTATGATCGTTAATTCTTTCTGCAAGTTCCATTTTGGTTCCTACACCATCAAAACCTATATTCATTAAAGTTCCTGTTGGTAAATTAGAAACATCAATAGCTCTGACTCCGCTAAAATCATCAAATGGAACAATTAATTCTCCAAGTCTTCCTTTTCGATTATCCCAAGTTTGTTTTGCTGCATTGTATAGAATTTTAGAAACATCATCTCCTAATTCAATATTTACTCCTGAATCCGCATAAGTAATTGGTTTATCCATTTTGAATTCCCCCATAATAATGTAATAAAAAAGTAAAAACAATAAAAACTTTATAAATCTTTTACCTCTTTGCTTTTTTGTTTTGGGTTAAAAAAGAGGGGATAGGGGTGAATTTTTTAGCCCAAAACTCCTTATTGAGAATTGACGATATAAGAGGTAGATTTGCCTTTCCCGATTGCTTTTATCATTTTATTTTTTTTTAATTTTTGCAGTTGCAATTGTGCCGTTCGTTTCGGACTAGATAAAATATTTTCAACATCTTTTGTGGAAATTCGTCCAACTTGATCTATGAAGTCAATGATTTTTAATTGTTCGGGCGTAAGATAAATTTGCGATTTTATTTTTCCGCCAACATTACGAGCGGCTAATGGCAATATTTTATTTTTTACTTCATCAATTTCCCTTTTAAATCCTTTGACAAAATATTCCAGCCACGAAGTAATATCCGTGCGCCGCTCGTCATAAGTTTTTCCCACATTAATGGCTTTATAATACGCTTGTCTGTTAGTATTATAATAATCTTCCAAAGCAAATAAGCGGCGGAAGTCATATCCTCTTTGATAAAGCATTAGCGTGGCCAAGGCGCGCGCGGTGCGACCGTTACCATCATTAAACGGATGAATAGCAGCCAATTCCAAATGGGCAATCCCGGCCACAATCACCGGATTTATTTCTTTTGCTTCGCTATCTTTAAGCCAAGCAGTAAAATCAGCCATGAGTTTTGGCACTTGTTTGGCTTCTGGTCCGGTGTATAGGGTTTCTTGCGGTACGCCGAATTGCCGGCGTACTACATAAATCTGTCCTGGCCGGTAGTGGCCGGAAAATTGTAGAGCCAAAGTTTTAGCTGTTACCAATTTATGAATTTTTAAAATTACCTTTTCGGTTATTGGTTTTTTGCCAGCTACGACTTTTTCAATATATTTTAAGGCGTTTAAATAATTTTTGACTTCATAAACATCCCGATCCGGTGCGTCTATCTTTTTCTTGGCATATAGAGCCTCAACTTGTCCTATATTTAAACGGTTGCCTTCTATTTCGGTGGAATGGTGAGTCATGCGGATCACCGCCTGGCGGCGCAAGCGCAGTTCTTGCTGCGGTAAAATTTTAGTGCGGTCAATTATGCCCTTAGCCTCGGCAATAGCTGTGAGCTCGGACAAAATCTTATTATTTAGTGTATATTTTGGATTAAACATAGTTTATGGCTTATGTAATCATACATAGCATAAAATAATGATTCGCGCAACATTCGCGCAACATTCGCGCAAGGGATAATGGAGGAATGAAAAGTATCTAAAACTCTTTGATAATTTTACCTTGATGATTTATCAAGTTTAAAAATTTTCGTTATATGATCATAAAAAGATTTTGGATATCCACGTCTAAAATTTGCATAATACCAAGCTGCCCCCCTAAATAATGTATCATCATTTTTATATTCCATATTTTATAACGCGCAGAACAGCGCTGGCAAGCGCGGACGTTATACAAAATGAGCGAAGCGAAATTTTGCATAACGTTTCGCGATATCCGAAGTTTAATCCCGACTTCTTAGATGTCGCTGTTAATATTATTATACTTGTTAAATGCACAAAAGGCTATTATTTTCACCAATCTAAGGGATTAAATTTGGGCGAAGCCCGATAAAATATTATTTATATATTCCTTATTATAAGGGGACCTTTTAAAAATTTTTTTTACCGACCCGTGTCAAATCATTTAATCATGACACCAAAACCTCTTTTTTATCCATCCTGGAAAATGACACTAAAGAAGGGTTCAATTTGTTAGTTGAATTAATGTTTTCTCGACCTTTTTTCTGTTGATAAATTTTGTAAAG
>JAHJXD010000017.1 GCA_018827685.1 Patescibacteria group bacterium | reverse complement strand
TGTTTTTTGGCTTCTATGTTCATAGAATATATTAGGTTAATAATTAGCCCAATATATTACCATAAATTTCAGTGTCTTTTTAGATGATGTATCAATGAGCCTCTTGGTGTCATTTTAGATGATGTGATGCGCCGACCTTGATTTTATAGATATATCATGGTAGTATAAGTAAAACAATTTGGATAAAAGAATATGCTAAATTTATCAAAAAATTAAAGCAGGCTCGGCTTAAGGGACTGTCGCCTTAAATGGAAAAATAATAATTTTTTTGCTATAATATAAACATGGAAAATAAAGAACAATTTTTAAAAATTTACGCAAACTTGCCCATAGGTGTGAGGCAGGAGATTGTTTTAGTTTTGGATGGTCGACCTATTACCTGGGATGTAGCCTATATTGAAGTAATCTCAGATACGCCGTTAGCCAAAATAATTTTAGAAAAATTGGAAAATTTAAAATTTATTTAATAATATGGTCGTAGATAAAAATACAAAAAAAATATTGTCGGATGAAGATGTGCGTAAATTAGTTATGGCTCGCTTGTCGGTTCTATCAAAAGATACGATGATATCTTTAGGTTCGGATGGAAGTTTCACGCGCGAACAATTGATAGAGAGCGTGAAAAACGGTGATATGGTAGGAGAGAAATTGGCAGAGATTCAGTTAGAGTGGCTAAGGTCATTTAAAGAAAAAGTCGCTGTATGAAAATGATTGTAACTCGACCTCAACACGATGTTATTACAAAATACCTCTCGGTTTGGACCGAAGAGGTTATTAATTTTGCCAAAGAAAAGGGCATCGAAGTTTTTGATTTAATTAAAGAAAAAGCAAATAAAAAAGACTTCTGCAGAAGGGTAAAGAAATTGCAGCCCGATATGATATTTCTAAATGGCCATGGCGATGATAATTGCGTAACTGGCCACGACGATCAAGAGATAGTAAGAGCTGGAGATAATCATAATATTCTATATGGTGCTATAACTTATGCACTATCATGTAATTCGGGAAAAATTCTCGGCCCAAAAGTTACTAAAAATAAAGCAACAACGTATATCGGGTATGAAGATAAATTTATTTTTGTAAGTGACAGAAACTATATGCACAGTCCTATAGACGACCCGAGGGCAAGGCCTTTCATGGAAGCATCAAATCAGGTAATGATCTCTTTACTTAAAGGCCATCGCGCAGGAGAAGCTTCGAAAAAATCTAAAAATAAATTTAAAGAGCATTTCATGAAATTATCATCCAGCCAAGCCGATCCCGATTCTTTACAGGCTGCACAATGTTTATGGTGGAATATGCGCAACCAGGTATGTTTAGGTAATTTGGATGCGAAATTAAATGTATAAATCTGCCACTGAACCGCACTAATTTACAGAGCAGGGGATTATACCCGCAGAAAAACTTGAAATCGCCTAAAGTCGGGCTTTGCCCGTTAAGGTAAAATTGTTTAAAAATTACTTTAGGCAATGCTAATTGCTTTATAATATTAACCATTATGGATAAAAATAAAAAAATTTTTATAATTGAAAATGATGCTAATTTGCTTTATAGCATGCAGGCCAAATTTAGAGTGGAAAATTTTGAGGTTATTATTGATGAAGGTTTGGATAAAATAGAGATCGTGGAAAAAATAAAAATTCATAGGCCGGATTATATTATTTTGGATATTATTTTGCCGAAAATAAATGGCTTTCAAGTGTTGGCCGAGATTAAAGCTGACCCGGAGATTTTAAAAATACTGGTTTTTGTTTTTACTAATTTAAGCGATGATGAAAGTCGACAAAAAGCCATGGCCATGGGCGCTGATTTTTATCTGATAAAAACCGAGTTCAATCTTGATGAGTTTGTTGATAAATTTCAAAAAATTATTACTAATAAGGCAAAAATTAATTGATTAAACCAAATTATGAAAATTTTTAAAAATAAATTTTTTATTGTAAGTTTATTATTAATCACCGCGGCTACCGGCGCGTATTTTATTTTTAACAAAAAATCAAAAGTTGAATATACTACAGTTAAGATTGAGAGGGGAAATTTAATTCAAACGGTTAGCGAAACCGGCATGGTTAAGGCCAATAAAGAAATTGATTTAAACTTTACCATGAACGGCAAGATCGCCAATATTTTTGCCAGTATAGGCGATAAAGTAAAAAAAAAATCAAATTTTAGCCGAGCTTGATTCGAGCGATTTACTATTAAAAGAAAAAGAGGCAGCAGCCAATTTACAAGTTGCTCAGGCGAATTTAGCCAAACTTTTAGCCGGATCTACGCCAAGTGAATTAGCAGTAGGCCAGGCAAACGTTGACCAAGCCAAGACGGCTTATGTTTCGGCTTTAAATGAATTGGAAAAAATAAAAAATACGATTAACGAAAACATATCGCAAGCGGAAAAGAGTTTGAGCGATCTTTATTTAACAACCGGCGAAACCATAACCAGCTACCAGCAAGCGGTTAAAAATTATAAAGACGCGGCTTTAACCGCCGTAGAGGCAAAAATTTCCATTGCCTCCAACGCTTTAGATAACATAAACACGATACTAAGCGATAATGATGCTAAATATTTTTTAGGAGCGGAAAATATTTCCTTGATTGACGTGGCAAAAAATAATTACACTCAGGCGAATGCGGCTTTAACCCAGGCTAAAGCAAGCCAAGCCAGCCCTTACATAAATCAGTCATTGACTGATACTTTAAACGTTTTAAATAAAACTTTTAGCGCTTTAAAAGATTGCTACAATCTTTTAGAGGTTAGCGTTGTTGGCATGGGTTTTACCCAAACAAACCTTGACACTTATAAAACAACTGTAAGTACGCAACAGGCTAATGTTTCTGGTGGCATTACTTGGGTGCAAACCGCGCAAAATAATTTAAATGATTCGAATAACAATCTTAATAACGCGATTTTAGCGGCTAAAAAAGATAATGTATTAATCATACCTTCAAGAGCGGTAATTGAAAAAAACAGTAAAGGTAAATTCGCCAGATTGTTAATTTTAGAAGAAGTTAAGGAAGCGCCGGTTGCCATAGGCCTGCGCGGCGATGATGGGCTGGTTGAAGTTTTATCCGGCCTTAATGAAGGCGACACAGTAGTGACTTATATTCAGACGAACAAATAATTCTAAATCCTAAATTCTAAATCCTAAATTTTAAACAAATTCAAATAATCCCTTTAGGATTTATTTTTTTATAATTATGCTGATTCAAATAAACAATTTAACCAAAAATTTTGTTAATGACGAAATTATTACGCCGGTTTTAAATGGTTTGACGTTTGATATTGATCAAGGCGATTTTGTTGCTATTATGGGTCCGTCAGGCTCTGGTAAATCCACTTTAATGCATATTCTAGGGCTGCTTGACCGATCGTCTGGTGGTAAATATTTTCTTGAAGGCAAAGACGTAACTAAATTAAGCGACGATGAATTAGCCGGGTTAAGAAATTGTAAAATTGGTTTTGTTTTTCAATCTTTTAATCTTCTGCCGCGTACCACGGTTTTAGAAAATGTCATACTGCCATTAACTTATGCTAAACATAAACAAGCGCCGGAAAACCGCGCCAAAAAAATTTTAGAAAGCGTGGGCTTAGGCCATCGCCTTAATTATTTTACCAACCAAATTTCCGGCGGTGAAAAACAGCGCGTAGCTATCGCCCGCGCCCTGGTAAATGACCCGGCGGTAATTTTCGCGGATGAGCCGACAGGCAACCTTGATTCAAAATCAGGCGTGCAAATAATGGAAATTTTACAGCGCTTAAATGATTTGGGCAACACTATAGTTTTAGTAACTCATGAAACTTATACTTCTGAGCATGCTAAAAGAATTATAAAAATTAAAGACGGTTTAATAATTGATAATTATAAAGTGATGCGCCGGAGAATAGCTAAAGATGGAGAAACTTTGAAGTAATTAAAGATGAAGATGTGTATGTTAGAATTTTATAAACAATCCATTAAGACTTCAACCAGAGCGCTTCTATCCAATAAGGGCAGAAGCTTTTTAACAATGCTGGGGATAATTATCGGCGTGTCCGCTGTTATTATCATTATGGCTGTGGGCGCCGGAGCGCAAAGTTTAATTATCAATCAAGTAAAAACTTTAGGCACTGATATAATTGGAATTTTGCCTGGCGCTTCTGAAGACGATGGTCCGCCCGCCACGATTATGGGCATAATAATCACCACGCTTACTTATGAAGATGCGATAGCTTTAAATGATAAAAAAAACGTGCCCAACATAGTTGATTTAGTAGCTTACTACAAAAGCGTGGGCAATGTCAGCTGGGGATCTAATTCATACGATACTAATTTAAGCGGCTTGACTGTCGGTTATATGAATGTCGAGGGAGGGGAAATCGATACCGGCAGATGGTTTACCAAAGAGGAAGAAATAAATTTAGCTAAAGTTGTGGTTTTAGGCAGTACGGTAAAGAAAGAATTATTCGGCGAATCCGATCCGATCGGGCAAAGAGTAAAAATAAAAAAACATAACCTTGAAGTGATTGGCGTGATGAAAGAAAAGGGTACTGTGGCTTTTCAAAATAATGATGATCAGGTTTTCATTCCGCTTAAAACCATGCAAAATTAATCGCCGGAGTAAATCATGTAAGTATGATGAGGCTTAAAATTGATGCCCAAGAAGATATAGACAGGGCAATGCATGATGTTAAAACCACTTTACGCCAAAGGCATGATATTATTGACCAAAGCGGGGCTAACGACGATTTTACAGTCAGAAGCTCGGCTCAAGCCATGGCCATGATAACCACCATTACTGACGGTTTAAAATTTTTTCTGACCGCTATTGCCGCCATGTCCCTATTGGTCGGCGGCATTGGCATAATGAATATTATGTTAGTTAGCGTTACCGAAAGAACCAGGGAAATCGGCCTTAGAAAAGCTGTTGGCGCTAACAACAAAAACATTATGCTTCAATTTTTAATAGAAACGGCCATGATTACTTTGAGTGGCGGAGCCATCGGCGTTATAGCCGGCAGTTTAATGGCAATTTTAATTTCTGTTATAGCTAATTTTTTAGGTTATCATTGGGATCTGTCAATTTCTTTATTATCAATTATACTGGCTTTAGCGGTTTCAATAAGCGTTGGTTTAATTTTTGGTTTATACCCGGCGTTGAAAGCCAGCCGACTCGAGCCGGTTGAAGCCTTAAGGTATGAATAGGGACTGTGGCCCAATGCCATATTCGGCATAAATTTCCAAATTTCGGTAAATTTTTATCTAAAATTTCCTCGAAATTATGAAAATTTCTATCCGAAAGAGCATTCGGCCACAGTCCCGAATAATCTATGGGTTTTTGGTCTATTGTAAAAATTTCTTTACGCTCTATTAGGAGCAATAAAGTTAGAACCGGGCTGACTGTTTTAGGCATAGTTATCGGCATTGCCAGCGTTATTATAGTGTATTCGGCCGGACAAGGAGTTAAAGGTTTGATTTATAGCCAAGTTGAATCTTTCGGCGGCACTGATTTGATAGAAACCGAAGTTAAGGCGCCAACAGAGAAAAAGGGTCTGGCGGCTGAACACCAAAGCGCTATAGCCATTGCCCAAGGCGCGCAAATCACCACTTTAACTTTAAAAGACATGGCAGATGTTAGCAAGCTGTCGAATATTAAAAATGCCTACGCGGCCATACTTGGTCAAGAGCAGGTGAATTATGCCGACCAATCAAAAAAAACTTTTATTTTCGGCACCACTGCCAGTATTATAGATATTGATAAAATAGAAATTGATTATGGTCGGTATTTTAGCGATACTGAAGATAAGTCAGAAGCCCCGGTCGCCGTGTTAGGTTATAAAATGAAAGATAAATTATTCGGCTCGAGCGACCCGTTAGGCAAATATATTAAAATCAGAAAAGTTAAATTTCGAGTTATCGGAGTGGCTAAAGAGAGAGGCGCTATTATGACTTTGGATTATGATAATTTTGTCTATGTCCCGATTAAGACTTTGCAGAAAAGAATTTTAGGCATAGATCATGTGATGTTTATGATGCACCAGGTTAAAAATCCGGACTTGGTCGACCAAACTGCCGAAGAAGCCAGGATAATTATACGCGCCAATCATGATATTACTTCAACTCCAATAGAATTTAAGCTTGGCGAACCCATAACTAGAAATATCGGCGAAGGCATGACTGATATAAGTAAAGACGATTTTAGAGTTGTCACCATGAAAGAATCTTTAGCCGTTTTAGATACAGTAACCAGAGCTATTACTTTAATGCTTTTAGCCATTGTTGCCATCTCATTAGTTGTCGGCGGCGTTGGCGTTATGAATATTATGTATGTTATTATTACTGAGAGAACGGCCGAAATCGGTTTGCGTAAGGCTGTGGGCGCGAGATTTAATGATATAATGTTCCAATTTTTAATTGAATCTTTAATTATAACTTTGATTGGCGCTGTGGTTGGAGTTTTGGCTGGCGTCGGAGCATCATATTTAATTTCATTAGCGGCTAATTATTATGGCCTAGATTGGCAATTTTTAGTACCTTTAAAAGCTTATTACGTCTGTTTGGCTTTTGCCATGGTGTTTGGTTTGGGGTTTGGACTTTATCCTGCACGCAAGGCTGCTCGGCTCGACCCCATAGAGGCTTTAAGACAAGAATAATTTTTAGTATAAATTTTTTTATTTCATGTTTCATTTATCAAAATCAAAATATATAAATTTTAAAAACTTGTTGCAGACGGCCGATGATTTAATTGGCCGAATTCCAACGGTTAAAAAACGTCGACGTTTAAATTTGTCGTATAAAATTTTAAAATATTTTTATTTTACAATAGTT
>JAHJXD010000016.1 GCA_018827685.1 Patescibacteria group bacterium | reverse complement strand
TGAAGCACATGAAGCTATCAGCGAAACTTGGGATTTTACAACTGTATCAGGAGGTACTCCCGTAGCTTCTTTCACTGTTAACCCTTGTTCAGGAGCCACTAGCACTGTTTTTAATTTTGACGCGACTGGTTCTTTTGACGCGGAAGATTCTTTGGATCAGCTTCAAATAAGATGGGATTGGCAGAGCGACGGAACTTGGACTGATTGGACATCTGGTAAAACCTCTACTCATCAATATTCATCGCCAGCTTATTATAATGTTAAATTAGAGGTAAAAGACACTGAAAACGCGAGTTCAACAGCAGTAAAAACAATACAAGTAAATTCTGCTCCTCCGCCGCCAGTACCTGGCGATCAAGCTATTGGTCCTTTGTGGGTTTTTATTACTAGATCTGACTCTGGACATGAACCGGTTGCCGGTCAGACTTGGAGTTTTACAACGAAAAAAATCTTGGCTGCTGATCTTTCTGTCAGCCAAGAAAATTATTGCAAGAAGTCTTATCCTCCGATTTTTCTTTCTTGGACTTTTTCTGATCAGTCTGCTTATCAAGTTCAAGTAGATAATAATTCTGATTTTTCTTCGCCGGAAAAAGACAGTTGTCTTCCCTCTCCTGGAACCTGTGAAAATAATTCTTCCAACGTTTATGCTCCTGCTAATCTTTCTTACAATACAACTTATAATTGGCGGCTAAAAGTTTGGGATTCTCAATCAAATGAATCAGATTGGATTGATGGC
This sequence comes from Patescibacteria group bacterium, assembly GCA_018827685.1. Lineage (GTDB taxonomy): Bacteria > Patescibacteriota > Patescibacteriia > Patescibacteriales > GWC2-42-12 > JACPHD01. Next base: position 29,833 of record JAHJXD010000016.1, on the reverse strand, counting down.
CAGGAATTTACTACTGAAAAGCATCAGTATCCAACAGTAGATTTTACCTGGTTTCCTGCTAATCCGTCTCTGAATGAAAACATATCTTTCAAGCAAGAGTCGGTTGTGTACGACGGAGCTGGCGAGCCTTCTTGGTCATGGACTTTTCAAAACGGCAATCCGGCAAATTCTAGTTCGTCCAGTCTTATTGTCCAATTTGTTTCCACTGGCTCTAAGCAGGCAAGTTTAACAGTTACTGACTCAGACAATTATACTTGTTCTGCTTCCAAATTAATTGGTGTTCAGTCCTCTCTGCCCTCATGGCGGGAAGTGGCTCCTTAAATTTTTTCGCGGACCGCTCTATAACCAGTGCCTGCCGGAATTGGCCGGCCGATAATAACATTTTCTTTCAAGCCTTCAAGGCGGTCAACTTTTCCTGTAACAGCCGCTTCAATCAAAACTCTGGCGGTTTCCTGAAATGAAGCCGCTGATAAAAAACTATTAGTGGTTAAAGATGATTTGGTTACGCCTAATAATAGCTGATCTGCTTTGGCCTGTTTTTTATCGCCGATTTTAGCCTTTTCATTAGTCTGGTCAAAAATCGCTTTTTCCACGATTTCTCCAGGCAGTAATTCAGTGTCGCCAGCATCATTGACATAAACGCGTGCGAACATCTGGCGCGCGATTATTTCTATATGTTTGTCATTTAGCGGCTGGCCTTGAGATGAATAAACATATTGAATTTCTTTAATAATATATTTTTGCGCTTCTAACTTGCCGCGCAGTTGGTACAACTGTTGCAAGTCAAGCGAACCTTCGGTTAATTGGTCGCCGATCTTAACTTCATCGCCGTCTTTAACCCAAATGCCAAAACCTTTCGGCACAATATACTCCTTAACCTTTTCCACATCGCTAATAACTTTAATTAATTTTTCATCTAATTTTACCACACCTGCTTTTCTGGCTTTAAAAACTTTTTTACCAACAACAAACAACTCGCTATTCTTAACAACTTCAGCGCCGTCTTTAACCAATATTTTTATTCCATTAAATTGCTTGGCTCCGGTTATTTTCTTTTTATTATCTTTATCTTCAATAACAGCCTGTTTAACCGCTTCGGCAAAATAATATTTATCGCTTTCCTCTCCCTTATAATATACCCTTAAAATTTGCGACTGCGGATTGGAAATAATTATTTCCCCGTTTTCACCAGCCATGGTTCTTTGGGCTGTTTCAATTTTAACCTTGCCGGCAACATCAGCGATAAAAGCTTTCTTTTTCGGCGGCCGCGCTTCAAAAATTTCTTCCACCCTGGGCAAACCTTGAGTAATATCTTCTTGCCCGGCCACGCCTCCTGTATGAAAAGTTCTCATAGTAAGCTGCGTTCCTGGCTCGCCGATTGACTGAGCCGCGATAATGCCTACGGCTGTACCGATTTTAACCGTTTTATTATAAGCTAAATCATAGCCATAGCATTTAGCGCAAATACCGCGGTGTATTTTACAAGTTAAAATCGACTTGATTTTAACTTCTTCAATATTTTCTTTAGCAATTTTTTCCGCCAATTCTTCAGTAACTAATTCTCCGGCTTTAATTAAAATTTTGCCGGTTTTATTTTTTAAATCAGCGGCTAAAAATCTGCCGGTCATGCGCCTGAATAAACTTTCGCCCATGGCTTGGCTTTCTTTCTTACTAATTAATAAACCTTCTTTGTCTCCGCAATCATCTTTAACCACTATTATATCCTGAGAAACATCAACTAAGCGCCTGGTTAAATAACCTGCGTTGGAAGTGCGAAGGGCTGTGTCAGATAAACCTTTACGCACGCCGTGCGTGGCGATAAAATATTCCAAAACGCTAAAACCTTGTTTAAAGTTTCCCTTAACCGGCAATTCAATAATATCTCCGGAAGGTGAAATTACTAACCCTTTCATGCCTAAAATTTGAGTAAGCTGAGCCCAAGAACCGCGAGCGCCTGATTCAATCATGGAATAAACCGGTCCGTATTTTGGCAAATGGCGGCGGCAAATTTCCATCACCTTTTCTTTAATCGTGGTCCAAAGTTCAATAACCTTGCTATAACGCTCGCTATCAGTTAACAGCCCATCGCGATATTGCTCGCTGATTTCTTCTGCTTGCCCAGAAGCTTGAGCCAATATTTCATCTTTTTCATAAAGATGAGGTATGTCGTCCATGCCCCAAGACAATCCGCTCTTAGTAATATATTTGAAGCTGGTTTTCTTTAAATCATCCAATAAATCAATCGTGGGTTGCTCGCCATAATGTCTTAAACATTCTTTAACTAAATTTTTTAGCTTACTCTTGTCTACTGCTTCATTGACAAAGCGGAGTTTCAAGGGCAAAACTTCATTAAAAATAATTCTGCCTGCGGTAGTAATTATTAATTTGCCATTTATCATAACCCTTATTTTTTGCTTCAATTTTATATTTTTCATGCTATAAGACAATTGCGCGTCTTCGGCTGAATAAAAATTTTTCAATTTTTTTTCATCAGCATCCAAATAAGCCTGATCAATACTGGTGATATAAAAAGCTCCCCAAACTATATCTTGATTTGGCGCTACTACTGGATCGCCAGTAGCCGGCTTTAATAAATTATGGCTAGCCAGCATAATATCGCGGGCTTCGGCGATCGCTTCCTGGGTTAAAGGCACATGAACCGCCATTTGATCGCCGTCAAAGTCAGCGTTAAAAGCCGTGCAAACTAAAGGATTAATCTGGATGGCTAAACCTTCAATTAAAATCGGCTTAAACGCCTGAATACCTAAGCGATGCAAAGTCGGAGCGCGATTTAACATAACATATGATTTGTTAACAATATCTTCAAGAATATCCCAAACCTCATCTTTGCCTGATTCAATATAGCGAGAAGCGCTTCTAACATTATGGACAATTTCTTTATTAATTAATTGGCTGATAATAAAAGGTTTAAATAACTCTAAGGCCATCCGTTTTGGCAAACCGCATTGGTCTAAATTCAAATTCGGGTTGACCACAATAACGCTTCTGCCTGAATAATCAATTCTTTTACCCAATAAATTTTGCCTAAATCTGCCTTGTTTGCCTTTTAATGAATCAGCCAATGATTTAAGCATTCTTTTCTGCCCAGTAGACGCCACCACTGTTTTCCCGTGTCTGATGGAATTATCAATTAAAGCGTCAACCGCTTCCTGAAGCATTCTTTTTTCATTACGACAAATAACTTCCGGCGCGTTAAGTTCAATTAGTTGTTTTAAACGATTATTGCGATTAATAATCCGGCGATATAAATCATTTAAGTCTGATGTGGCAAATCGTCCGCCATCCAGTGGCACCATTGGCCTTAAATCAGGCGGTATGACAGGCACTATGTTTAAAATCATCCATTCAGGCCTTAAATTATTGGCCCTTAAACTTTTTAATAACTTTAAACGTCTAATCATTTTATCTTTTTTTGAGTCAACCGCTATTAAAAGTTCTTTATCTATGATAGCTATTATTTTATCCAAATCAATTTTTTCTAAAAGTTTTCTAATAGCGCTAGCGCCAATATCGGCAGTAAAAATATGCCCGTATTTTAAGCTTAAGTTTTGGTAAACATTTTCGGAAATTATAGTTAAAGGCTTTAAATCTTTTAATTCTTTCTGCGCCTGATCAAAGGCTTGCTCTAAATTATTAAGCTTGCTGGTTTTTATTTTTTCCAAAGTCTCAATTTCTTGGCTTAAAAAATTTTCAATTTCAAAATCGCTTTTACCTTGGGTTAATAATTTACCTTTTTTATTTTTAGTTTCATTAACCTGCTTTTGCCAATCGGTTTCAATAGATTTTCTTTTATTTTTATATTCCTGCTTGATTTGTTCAATAGTGGCTAAGCACAAATCTTCATTAACATCAGAAATTATGAAGCTGGCGAAATAAACCACCTTTCCCAAGGCTTGCATGGGTAAATCCAAAATTAAACCGATTTTTGAAGAAGTGCCGCGAAGAAACCAGATATGGCTTACCGGCGCTTCAAGCTTAATATGACCCATGCGCTCGCGCCTAACTAAACTTCTTGTTATTTCCACGCCGCACTTATCGCAAATTATGCCTTTATAACGGATTTTTTTGTATTTGCCGCAATAACACTCCCAATCTTTTGACGGTCCAAAAATACGTTCGCAAAATAACCCATCTTTCTCCGATTTTTGAGTACGATAATTAATAGTTTCAGGGCGAGTAACTTCACCGTGAGACCAATTTAAAATTTCTTCAGGTGAAGCTAATTTTAATTTAATGGCATCAAAATCGGTGATTTTTATTGGATTTAACATATTGATGTAAAATATTTAAATTATTTTTTCCGCTTATCAAGTGCTTGCTAATTCCCAAATTTAAAATTTTTAATATCTAATTTTTATCGCCAATGCAACTATTTTATTTTTCAGCCCTTTCTTCATAAGTATTTCTTTTTTCCGCTTCATCAACAGGTTTGTCATCTGCTTGGCGCTCTAAATTTATTACCTGATCGCCTTGCATTAATTCCACGTCTAAGCACAAACCTTTAAGTTCGCGCACCAAAACGTTAAATGATTCTGGAACGTTTAATTTTCTAATCGGCTCTCCTTTAATAATTGCTTCATAAGCTTTGCTTCTGCCTGGCACATCGTCCGATTTAATGGTTAATATTTCTTGCAAGCAATGAGCCGCGCCATAAGCTTCAAGCGCCCAAACTTCCATTTCACCAAAACGTTGACCGCCAAATTGAGCTTTACCTCCTAAAGGCTGTTGAGTAATTAAAGAGTATGGACCGGTTGAACGTTGATGTATCTTATCTTCAACCATATGACTTAATTTCAACATATATTTATAGCCAACCACTACTTGGTTGTCATAAGCCTCGCCGGTTTTGCCATCATAAAGAGTTACCTTGCCATTAGTTGGCAAGCCAGACTTTTTCAATTCTTCTTTAATTTGCGCTTCGCTAATGCTGTTAAGCGGCGGTACGGCTATTTTATAATTCAATTTTTTAGCCGCATAACCCAAATGAGTTTCAAGCAACTGGCCTAAATTCATTCTTGAAACCACGCCTAAAGGAGATAAAATTAGGTCAATCGGCGTACCATCAGCTAAATAAGGCATATCTTCAATCGGCACGACTTTAGAAATAACGCCTTTGTTACCATGCCGGCCAGCCATTTTATCTCCTATTTGAATTTTTCTTAAATTAGCTACGGTTACCTGAATTGATTGAATTACTCCGGCAGATAGCTTATCCCCGTCTTCGCGCGAAAATATTTTAATATCAACTACTTTACCATGTTCGCCATGCTCTAAATATAATGAAGAGTCTCTAACGTCTTTAGCTTTTTCGCCAAAAATCGCATGTAAAAGTTTTTCTTCAGCCGACAATTCAGTTTCACCCTTAGGCGTAATTTTACCCACTAAAATATCTCCGGAAGAAACTTCGGCGCTAATTCGGACAACACCGCGTTCATCCAAGTCTTTTAATTTTTCCTCGCTGATATTAGGAATATCATTAGTTATTAATTCTGGTCCAAGCTTGGTATCACGTACATCAATTGTATAATTTTCTATATGAATTGAAGAATAAACATCTTCTTTTATCAAACGTTCGGAAATAATTATCGCGTCTTCATAATTAAAACCTTCCCAGCTCATAAAACCCACTAACACATTGCGCCCTAAGGACAATTCGCCGTTATCTATGGCCGAACTATTGGTTAAAACATCGCCTTTTGTTACTTTATCTCCGCGATTAACAATCGGACGTTGATTTATGCAGGTTGAAGCGTTAGAGCGCAAAAATTTATTTAAAATATATTTGGTAATTTTTCCTTTTTTATCTTTTAATTCAATCGATCCGCCATCCATTTTAACGATCTCGCCATCGTCGTCGGCCAAAATAATATGCCCTGAATCTGTAGCGGCTCTAGCTTCCATGCCAGTGCCAACGATCGGCGCTTCGGCCGTTATTAATGGTACAGCCTGACGTTGCATATTAGTTCCCATTAAAGCCCTAATGCCATCATTATGTTCCAAAAAAGGAATCAAAGAAGTGGCCACAGAAACGATTTGGTTGGGCGCGACACCGATTAAATCTATTTTTTCCACTGGTTCAAGAGATGGCTTACCATATCTTCTGGCCTCGGCTTTTTCAACTAAAAAATATCCTTTGGCATCAACAGGGGTAGTCGCGACCGTGGTAATATATTTTTCCTCTTCAACAGCATCAAGATAAATAATATTTTTATCTAAAACCGGCACAATCGGAATAGTAATATGACCCATTTTTTCTTTTAATTCAATCGCAATCTCTTTATCAATAACCTGTCCGGCTTTAATAATCAATTTGCCTTTTTTATCGCCCTTAAGTTCATAAATATCTTCACGCGCGATTTTATCTAAAGTTTTAGCCGGCTCGTTTTCCACATCATGCAAAACCGCTCGGTAAGGCGCTTCAATAAAACCATAACTATTAAGCCTGGCATAACTGGCCAAATGGCCGACCAAGCCGATATTTGGGCCTTCTGGAGTAGCAATAGGGCAAATACGGCCATAGTGAGTAGTATGCACATCGCGTACTTCAAAGCCGGCGCGTTCACGGGTTAACCCGCCCGGACCCATGGCTGACAATCTGCGCTTATGTTCAAGCTCGGCTAAAGGATTGGTCTGGTCCATAAATTGCGACAACTGCGAAGACATAAAAAATTCTTTAACCACGCTAATTACCGGACGAGCGTTAATTAATTTATTCGGCGTTAAATTATTTATGTCCATAATGCTCATTCTGTCTCTTACAATTCTCTCCATTCTGGTCAAGCCGATTCTAAATTTATTTTGGATTAATTCTCCAACAGCTCTAATGCGGCGATTGCCTAAATGATCTATATCATCTTCTCTGTCTTGAGTAATATTTAATCTTACAACTTCTTTGACAATAGCAACCAAATCTTCTCTTCTTAAAACTCTGTTCTCTTTATTATTAGGAACATTTTGACCAAACCGCTTATTCATCTTATAGCGACCGACTCGATCAAAATCATAACGATCAAATCTAAAAAACATGGAATGAATTAATTGCCTGGCATTATCGGTCGTGGCCAAATCACCAGGCCTAATTCTTTTATAAACTTCTTTCAAGCCTTCAGTCTCGTTTTTAGCCGCGTCTTTACTTAAGGTGGCTTCAATATAGTCTGGCAAACTCTTCTGGCCGTCAATTCCAGCAACCACTTCGCCGTTGGCAAACAACTGTTTTATTTCTTCATCGGTTGAATAACCAAAAGCTCTAAATAAAGAAGTAATAGCAACTTTTCTTTTTCTGTCTATCCTAACCCAAATTACATCATTCATGTCAGTTTCAATTTCAAGCCAAGCGCCTCGATTAGGTATAACTTTAGCGCCGTAATATTTTTTGCCTTTAATAAATTCTGAAGTAAAAATAACTCCGGTGCTTCTAATTAACTGTGAAACCACCACTCTTTCAATACCATTAACTATAAAAGTGCCGTTTTTAGTCATTAAAGGAAAATCTCCCAAAAATACTTCTTGAGATACGCTCTGACCGGATTTTTTATTTGATAATTTAGCCTTAACCCTAAGTGATGCTTCATAGGTAATATTTTTAGCTTTGCTGTCGCTTTCATCAAATTTAGGTTCGTCTAAATAATAATCCTCTAAGCATAATTCAAGGTTGCGGCCGATGAAATCGGTTATAGGAGAAATTTCTTCAAATAAATCTTTAAGCCCATCGTGCAAAAACCAATTATAAGAATTTTTTTGAATTTCAATTAAATCAGGCGGATCAATCGCCGCCTTAGTTTCAGTAAAAAATATTCGGTCGCCTCGTTTTATTTTCGTAGTCATATGAAATATATTATGATTATTTTATATTTTTAGACTTGCTTAATAATTTGCCACATTCGTATTTTATTTATTGAAACTATTCCATTATGTAACTCAAAAACAAAAACCCCCCCCAATCAGTTTTCTATGAACCGTGAGTTATGGGACTGTCGCAAAATATTTAATTGATGAGATAGGTCTTCACTTATTTAAGATTTAAAATATGTGAAAGATATTAGATTAATGTATTTTAAATACTAACAACAATCATTAAACTTGTCAATGGTTTGTAAGGATTTGTCAAGGCAATTTTATAAAATTACGCAAGCCTATTTAATTTTCTTTAATTTTAGCCATATATTTCTCACTTTTTAATTCCAACTTCTTTAATTCTTCTCGCGCCACATCTCTGTCATCCCACTTAATTTTTTTTCCCGCGGCTATGCAAATCGCCTGCTCGCAACCTTTACCTGTAATTAAAACTATATCGCCAGTTTCAGCCAATGACAAGGCTTTTTTAATAGCCTCTCGCCTGTCTTCTATTTTAAATAAATTTTCATTTTCTTTTTTGCCGGCGTTAACCGCTCCGACCGCCACTTGAGCAATAATCATGTTCGGATCATCGTCATACGGATCTTCGTTAGTTACAATCACAATATCAGCTTTCTTTCCAGCCAGACCGCCTATCTTTGGTCGGCGCGCTATATCTCGACCACCGCCTGCCGAACCTAAAACATGAATTATTTTATTATGCTCTAATTTTAAAATTGTGCTGTATATTTTTTTTAAAGCCTCAGGTTCAAAAGCGTAATCAACTATAATCGTCCAACCTCCTGCTCCTGCCTTAGAAGAAAATAACTTGGATGAGGTTATCAACTCCATCCTGCCGGGGATGCTTTTAATTTTTTCCAAACCAATTTTTATTTTTTCCAAATTTATTTTTTGACTAAGCCCTAAACAAACCGCGGTCATGGCATTAGCCGCGTTATATTCGCCTAACTGTTTTAAATTAATTGTTGTGTTATCTTTCACTTTAAAACTCACCCCGGTTTTATTTGATTTAACATCGCCATATTTTACAACTTGCGTTTTATCATTCGTTAATTTTACTTCACTAGTTGGCGAATTTTCATTTTTTTTTGTATAGATAAACTTTTCTTCAGCCCAAAACGACAAAAAGAAATCAACATATTTATCATCGAGGTTAGCAATAATGGTCTTTTTGACCCGATTAGCTTGTATTTTTTTAAAACCATTCTCAGCTTTAACCACTTGCTTTTTATCATTGGCATATTTGGTTTTGCATTGTTGTAAATGCGAGAACAACTTGCCTTTAGCCTGTTTATAATTTTCAAAACCGCCATGAGCTTCAATGTGCTCAGGATAAAGACCTGTAAAAATTAAAATGTCGTAATTTATGAATTTATGGCGAAACTGTTCAACTCCTTGCGAAGTGGTTTCCACTATAGCGTACTTACAGTTATTTTTTACCATTTTTTTTAGCATTTTTTGGGTAAAAAATCTGCCTGCCATGGTCATTTTTTTATTATTCAACCATTCGGTTTGACCGTCATTAAAAATAGCCGTTGAAGTAAAGCCGGTTTTATACCCGGCTGAAGTTAACATTTTAGCAATTAAATAAACACTGGTTGTTTTACCCGTAGTGCCTGTTACGCCAATAACAATAAGTTTATTCGAAGGCCAACCGTACCAGACTGAAGCAATTAAGCTTAATAAAAAATGATAGGCTGGTTGCAAAGCCTTAAATAATTTAACCGGAATATATTTTTTTATAATATGTAATAGTCGGTCCATAATAATTTTTTCAATAGGCCTACTGCATAATAAATTATGTAACGAAATTTTCAGATTTTGAGATAAATTTTTTAAACAATTTTTAAGGTTTAGCCTGAGCTAAGCTGAAAAAATTTTTAGAAAATTTAGCCAAAATATGGAAATTGCAGTAATAAGTTATTATGCAGTAGGTCTAATTACAAAATGTAAATTTTTAAAACGTTCTCCTAATTTTTCTGACCATTTTATAAATGTTGTACCATCCGGCATCATAAACCAAATCAAATGTCCCTGGGTAAATTATGGCTTGACCGCCAAAACCTGTTTTAAAACGAGTCACTCCTGGCCATTTGGTTTTATCAATGCCGTGAAAATCATAATATTTATAACCTAATTGTTTGGCCAGCTTGATATTATGCCATTGCATGGCGTATGGCGCCATAACTTCGCGGTTATCATTTGATGAGCCGCCATGGATATAAGTGGCAGTGTCGCCGAAAAAAATTACTAAATTGCCAACCAACGACTTGCCCTGATATTGGGCAAACAATAATTTTACAAAACTGCTATCCGTTTTTAACATAGCCTGATAATAGCTGCGACCATGCAGATTAAAATTATCTCGATCACCTGTAGAAGTTAGCAGTTGCCAAAATTCTTCAAAACGATCAGCTCCAGCCTCCACAATTTTTACACCTCTTTTTTCGGCTAAACGAATATTGTAGCGAGTTTTTTGATGCATGGCTTGCAAAATTTCATTTTCAGATTTTGTTAAATCTAAAATCAACGTTTGGCTCGGCTGGACATCAATGGTTTGGGAAATTGGAAATGAAAAATCGGAAATTTTAAATTCATAAACCGGCTCAAATCTTAAAAACATCACGCCTTGTTCCTCTGCCAATTCCTTAATGGTATTAAATAATTCATTCGTGATTACTCCCATCTTCTTCATATCGCCTATAATCGGCCCGCGCCCGCAATAAAAATAACTTCGGCCCATTGGTAATTGCTTTTTTACCAGCTTAGCCGACGCTACTAGTTGCCCTCTGTCTTCAACGCCGATGCGCCGAACAAACCCGCTTACATCTTTTTGAAATTCTCCCCACTGCCACGATTGCAAAAACTGGGCGTGCTCCTGTCCGCCCACAAAATCATTTAACTGTTTTTTGTCTGTTATATCAATTATTTGCATTTATGTAATTAGTTTCTGTGTAAAAATTATTTGTCCACAATTTTGGTGATTTATAAAATTCATACTTTAAGCCAAGTTTCCGCTAACTAATTACCTCGCAATGGCAAGGTATTTTGATGGGACTGTGGCCGCATGCTCTTTCGGATAGAAATTTTCATACTCCGCTTAGCTGGCGATTAAGCTCACGCTCAAGCATAGCTGGAAAATCGCGAATAATTGCTTGCTGGTCAGCCGGCAAAAAAGCGCCGAGTTCGCCGCGAAAATCTATCTTTTTCGCATCCGCGACAATCTCATCCTTGACTTTAGCAAGCTGTATTTTTTGATCCGGCGAAAGCATGCCCTTGCGCATAATAAAATATAAATCATAAAAATCGCGTGGCTTCTTGCGCTCGCGAAGCGCGCCAAAAATCTTTTCCTCCACCAGCTCTTTTTGCGGAAGATGGATAGTCGTATAGGTGGGCACAAAATTGTTGGCAACGCTGTCCACTTCGCCGGCAACACTCCGACCATTGCGCGACGATACATTAATTGTAACGCCTACCGGCTGATACTCAAACATTTTAAAAGTAGCCACGCCGAAATATCCTCCGGTTGTCACATCTGATTTTGCGCCTATTTCAACCTTAATTCCGATTCGTTCCATCTCCACCAGAACCATCACAAATAATTCTTCCACGAAAAATTTAATTTGAGGCGGTGAAACTCCGAATAACGAAAAATCTAAGTCTTCAGAAAATCTCGGACTATTATAGATGATGCGAAGCGCGGTGCCACCCTTAAAAAGCAGTTGTTTCGCCGGCGACAATTTATAAAGTTCTCCCAAAAAAATATGCTGAAAATACTCGCGGATGATGTTAGGAAACACGCCAGTTTGATATTGCCGTGACAATTTTTCAAGTGCCTCGTTGGTAATCATGGTAATGTAGTTTTTATAATACTTAGAAGTTTATTATTGCTAAATAATTCTGCGTAGCGTAAGGCTTTTTTAGAATCGATTTTTTCTTTATTAAAGCGAGAGATCGGCTTCTGCTTATTCATCAGCCGTAAATAATTCGTATCCACAAACGCTTTCTCTGCATCAGCGATATAAAAACTTAACCCTGCCTGCTTCTCGGCGCCATAACCGGTATAAGCGGCCTTTTTTATCGTACGGTAAGAAAAAATTTTTCCTAATGTTTCAAAGCGGCGAGTAGCTTTCGTGGTGACTGAAGTAATCTCATAAACCGTTTCGGGGATCACGCCATGATAAGACAAGGCAAATTCAAGAGAAATATAGGACGGACTGTAAAGTTTGTTAGCAATATAAACATCCGGAGGCAAAACATCCGGAAAAACATAAGATCCGCGCTTAAGTTGTAAAATAAACCCTTGTTTTTTATATCTATGGAGCAGGGCGGATGCGGCAATGGCAGACACGCCAAAAAGTGAGCAAATATTGTTTGAGTTAAATATATAGAGCTTTTTATCCTTTATCTTAGCCGCAAAAATTGTTTGATTCACTAATTTGACCATATTGTCAATTTACCAAAACGCACTAAAAAAGTCAATAAAACGCAGTATAGAACTTGTCTATCTAATAAGACCCTTCTCCTTACTATCCCAATTTTTTCAACGCCTGTCTGATTCTTTCTCCGCTATCTTTTATTTCCGCGTCAACATTATTTAAAGCCTCGCGCGCTTGCGAGAACGAATAGCCTAAAGCCATTAAAGCGTCTATCTCATCGCTTGAGCCTAATTGGCTTCTGCCAATTTTGTCATTACCAACTGCCAATTTACCAATTTTTTCTCTTAACTCCAAAACTACTCTTTCTGCGGTTTTACGGCCGATGCCGGAAACTTTAGTGAGCAGCGCTGAATCGCCCCTGGAAATTGAATCTTTAATGTCAGACACAGTAGCGATAGACATAACTGCTAAAGCCGATCTTGGACCAATTCCTGAAATGGAAAGCAATAATTCAAACAGTTCCAGTTCTGTCGAACTTTTAAAACCGTATAAATTCAAAGCGTCTTCTCGCACCTGTTGATAGGTAAAAAATTCAATCTCTTGATTAAGGCTTAAATCAGTATAAAGCAAAGGCGAAATAAAAATCTGATAACCGATATTATTTACCTCCAGTATCACAAAACCATTACCTTTGTGCTTAATTTTTCCTTTTAAATATGAGATCATAATATTTCTTTTATTTTTACATATACTAGACAAAAATGCAATTAAAATTTTCACACTTATAAATATTAAAATAATCCGTTTTACCAAAAGAACATAACAAACCGTTATGTTCTTTTTATATTATTTTTAATAACGTTTAAGAATAAAAGAAGTCCCGCGCCAACTAAAAGCGTAAAACTTATTCTACCCTCAAAACTTGTTAAATGGCACTGGCTCTATTATATCACAGAACTAAGGCGTGGGATTTGGGAAAATGCCGAGCCGAGGCATTTTCCTTTTATTCTTTGTTAGGCATCCCGAAGTTCCGCCTTCCTTAATGTAATATTATAAAAAGAGGCGGAACGAGAGCGCAGCGTGGCTTGAGTAATAAAAAGCCTTTTAATTTATCTCCTTATGAAAAAAATTTCGGCAATTTATTCTCCGTCGTATTCTTTTTCTGCTTTCAATATGCTTTTAAAACGATCGACGAGCCTATCAATTTTACTGTATATTAATATATGTGGATATTCTTGAGCAATCTCATCTTTCTTTTGCTTCGATGAATTTTTATCAACATCATGCTTACAATTAAGATGGTTGATGACGAAATTTGTAAAAAAAATCTTTCAGCTCTTCATCGCTATATTTTTTTAATTTAAGCTCATGATATAAATCAGAGCTATACTTAAAATGTTTAAGAATGCCATCGACTGCTTGGTCAATGTATTTATTGCGTTGTTCTGCGAGTTGATCTTTGTTTGGCTTGTTTTCGTATGGGTATACATATTTATCCATGTTCATAATTTTTTGTTAGTATGGCAAAATAAATTGCCGAAATTATAAAAAATAAATTAAAAGGCTTTTTATTATGACGTACAACTTTATTTTAACCAACCTTAACAATGCTATTTACCAATCTAACCAATTTGCTCGCCCCTTTATTGTTTTGCAATTCAAGAAATAGTCCAGTCCAAGAAGAAATCTGAAAAACCGCTAAAGCCGCTCCAACCGAAACAACAATGAATAAAAAACTGGCAACAGCCAAAATAACAATTAACCAAAAACCAACTAAAGAAAAAAAATAATAAAATATTAAACCAAAAAATAAAAATGGCACAGCCAAAACTAAAATCGCCAAGACTATAACCATGCCAACCAGCAGGTTTATAAAAAATAGAATAATCGCCATCTCAAAACTTATAAGCCAATTTTTCTTAAAAAGCTGGCAACTTTGTTTAATCGCCGACATAACTTTGCTTTTATTAATAACCACATAGGCCACTGCGTATTTCATGATAAAAGATAAAATTATAGCCACCGGCACTGCAATGACCAAAGCAATAATATAAAAAAGGTTGGCGTTAAAACTTCCTTGGAAAAAAATCACCGGCAGGCTAACCGCCACTAATAATATGTAAATCATGGCTTTAATTATAATATTTAAAGTTAGTACTGGCCAAAAATTTAAAATCCCGGAATCCAAACCATCCCTAATGGTAGGTTTTTTCTGCTTAATAATCGCGGCCGAATTATTAACTATGGCCGCCTGCGAAACTATAATCAGCCAAATTAAAAACAGACAAATAGCTAAAATGGTCAAACAAACAACTAAAACAAAAATCATGTTTAAAATATCTTGCTTTAATAAATTTCTAATATTGGCTATGGTGTGACCGCTAAACACTCCTGTTGAAGCAATTCTTTGCCAAGCTGGAAATAAAGCCTGACCTGGATTCGCGCCCGCGTTATTAAATAAAATTTCAAATTCGCCGCCATTACCGACTAGTGCGGCGAAAATGCCAAACCACCAGAGATATTTATTGCGCCAAGTTAATTCCCAAGCTTGTTTTAAAATAGTTCGATAAAATAACATAAATTTTTATTTTATTTTTTTAAAAAATTAAATGATTGTCGCGTCTATTTCTATTATGGGACTGTCGCCGAATGCTCTTTCAGCTATAAATTTTCATAATTTCGAGGAAATTTTTTAAAAAATTTTTGAGGGAATATGGATATATTAGCGAAAAAATTTTAGATAAAAATTTACCGAAATTTGGAAATTTATGCCGAATATGGCATTGGGTCACAGTCCCATTATAGCACAAAATTTTATTTTAACATATGGCTCGCATCAAATCATCTAAAATGACACCAAGAGGCTCATTGATACATCATCTAAAATGACACCGAAATTTAATTTTTTCTGTTTTGGCGAGGGGCAAGAGGGGTTGGGTTTGGCAGGTAGTGATACGTCATTTATGCTATTTGTAGTTGTGCTTGCAAACTTCTTTTTTCTTGTTTTACTACAATTTCCGTGTTTCTAAATAAATCTGGTTTTTCATCTAATTCCTTCAATCTTTTTTCGGAAATTTTTACATACTTTTCGTTTGCATCAATGCCAATATAATTTTTCCCTAGTTTTTTAGCGGCAACGGCAGTTGTGCCACTACCTATAAAAGGATCAAGCACAATTGCATTTTTTGAAAAAGCAGAGAGTTTAATTAGATACTCGCATATTGCCAACGGCTTGACTGTTTTATGATCATTATATTCGCCTTTTTCTTTTTTTGTTGGTTTGGGCAAAAGAAATGTTTTATCTATTAATTCATTAATGCTATCAACGGTAAAAACATTCGCTGGATACATATTATCCCCAATTTTTACATTCGTATTGAACATTCCAACTTCATGTTTAAGCATATTATTGAGATAGGTTTGATCGGTGGGTTTTTGTGCCATGGCAATTGGTTCAAAGCAAGATTTAATCTGCGGAGTTTTCCAGCCATTTAGTTTTTCTTTTATTTTTTGTTTTGTTTTTTCGTCTATATTCATTTTTTTAATAAAATGGTCAACTCCCATAGCCTTAGCTTGATTTTGAGTGTAAAGCCACATAAAAGCATCTCTGATTTCAAAACCAGCGTCATCTATCGCAGAAGCCATTCTGTGGTATAATCTAGGGCTGGAAAATGAAAAGAAAAAACCGCCTGGCTTCAAAATTCTAAAAATTTCTTCGGAAATTTTTAAATACCAAGAATAAAATTTTTTGCCTTGTTCTCTGTCAAATTTCATTCCGGCAGGAAGTGATTTGATTGTATATTGATTATTTTGATTTGATACTTCTTCGTAGTCCCAGTTATTGTCAAATTTATCTAAAAAATACGGCGGGTCAGTTAAAACAACATCAATTGAATTATCTTCAATTTTGGGAAGTAATTCTAAAGTGTCGGCACAAATTATTTTGTTTATAAATTTATTATTTTTCATGTTTTACTTTTTAGAATTAAATTTTTTGCCTCTAAATTCTTTGTGCAATATTTTGTATATCTTTTTTCTCACATCTTTATCGAAATTTTTGACAAAATTTGCATCCGCCAATTTGATAACCCTGCCTTTTTCATCATAAACCCATCTATTTCTGTCGGCTCTATTGCATTTTTGGCATTGAGGAATAATATTTCCGGCAATCAGTGGCTTGTTTAGGTCCATGTGCGATTTTTGTAGAATGGTTTTTGTTGCTGGCCAATGAAAATGCGGTTTTCCTTCCTGCGAACTACAAGTAGCGCAACGATAATTATACTTTTCTTTTATTTTATTCCAATCATCGGTTTTGGAAATTCTATGTCCTTTTTTAAACCCTGGGTATGGTTGTTCTAATGTGTAAAACTGGTACGATCCTCTTTTTATTCTTAAAACAATGTTATCTCGTCCTCCCGCAACTATCCACCAGCCAGCTTGTGCTCCCAAGTGTCTAGCCTGTTGGACATCATTCGTATCCGGATAATAACTCCTGACAAATTTAGTAAGCTCTTCTTTACTTACTTTTCTGGTTTTAGGGTAATCGTAAGCAAGATAAACTAAAACCAAAGCGTCTTTTGTAAACTTGCCTTTGGAAGCATAAAGTTTTGGCAATTTGACCCCAAATTGCTTTAAATATTTTTCGTGATATTCACAAATAGTCTTGTAAATATTTTCTATAGATTTTTTGTTTAAAATAAGGCTATCTAGCATATTTCCTAGTATTTATGTTTATGCCTATATTTTAGCATAAAAATTATTAAAATTAGCCAATTTGTCTTTCTTTTTTCCCTATAAATTCTCTTTGCAAAACACCCGAATTTGTCTTGCGGGGGGCTATAGCTCTTTATACAGCCAAATAGATTCGCATTTTTACTAACCGTTTGAACTAACACAATTTTTATCTTTTCATTTCAGTAATCTTTCCAATTTTAGATACATTGCCAGTCAGCTCTTCGGTTTCTCTGCGATAAAGCTCAATTTCACCTTTATCATTAAAATGATAAAGGTCGCGAAAAATTTTATCCGGCGGGTTTGAATAATGTACTATACTTTCAGCAGTAAAAATATATTTGCCTCGCTCGTTCGGCCAATTTAGATATACTGCCTTATTAACCAAACCATCTGCGCCGCCATTAAAATCAGAACTGTCAATTGGTATAACAAACAGCTTGTCTTTTTTTATTTTTAAATAGTATTGGACTTGATTACCATTGTCCCATTTACCGTTAAGCACAATTTCATATGAATCATCATTGTCTAAATCTGTATAAGAATATCTCAAACTGCCCTTTTTAAGGCCGGAGCAAACTTCTTTAATTTCCTGGACATTATTAATTCTAGCCTTTTTTAGCTTAAAACCATCTATAACCGCGACATTGACCCATGACTCTCCAGTATCACAAAACCATGAACCAGGTTTGGCCTCGTGATAGCTGATATATACTCGCCCCTGGTTATTGTGTAGCCAGAAAGCGCCTGATAAAATTACCAACATCAATGGAATAAAAATAAACCATAATCTTACCGGAGATTTTCCTCTTTTATCAACTCCCTTATCGCATGAATATTTTTCCATTATTTCTTTGTTTAATTTTTCTTGTTTTATTAATTTCATTATTTCGAGGAAATTTATGCCCAATATGGCATTGGACCACAATCCCTAAATAAAGAACGATTACTCAGCCTCTTGTTGCTTTGGACCGACAATTTTTTCAAATTCCTCTTTTTCCAAAGTCTCTTTTTCCATAAGCTCAGCCACAACTTTTTCTAAAAATTCATGATTGGTTTTAATTAAACCTTTAGCTTGATGCGCGGCTTTATCAATGAAATTGGATATTTCTTTATCAATTTCCTCGGCCATCTTTTCGCTGTAATCGCGCTGTTCATGAATTTCTCTGCCTAAAAATATCATCTCGTCTTTTTCGCCAAAAGTGCGCGGACCTAAAGATTCGCTCATGCCGAAATCAGTAATTAATTTTCTGGCCAATCCTGTGGCGCGCCTTAAATCAGAAGTAGCGCCAGTAGTAACTTCTCCGCAAATTTCCTGTTCAGTAACATAACCAGCGAGTAAGATGGCAATTTCTTCAACATACTCGGTCTTGGAATACATGTGTTTATCTTCAAGCGGTATTTTTAAAGTATAGCCGCCGGCTTGACCACGAGCGATAATAGAAACCTTTTGCACAGGATCGCTATGAAGGGAAAAATGCGCTACGATCGCGTGGCCGGCTTCATGATAAGCGGTTATTTTTTTTTCTTTGTCGGATAAAATTCTTGATTTTCTTTCCGGTCCGAGCATTACCTTTTCAATGGAAGAAAAAATTTCTTCCAAATCAATTATTTTTTTATTTTTCATGGCTGCTAAAATCGCGGCTTCATTTAAAAGATTGGCTAAATCAGCGCCGGTAAAACCAGGGGTTCTTTCGGCCACGCGCTTCAAACTTACTTCTTTACCTAACGGTTTTTTCTTGGAGTGAACTTTTAAAATAGCTTCGCGGTCAGCTAAATTAGGTTCATCTAAAATAACCCGGCGGTCAAAACGCCCAGGCCGAAGAAGCGCTGGATCTAAAACATCAGGCCTGTTAGTGGCCGCGATAACGATAACATTGGTATTAGGATCAAAACCGTCCATTTCCACTAAAATCTGATTTAAAGTTTGCTCGCGTTCGTCATGAGAACCGCCCAGTCCGGCTCCGCGGCGACGACCAACCGCGTCAATTTCATCAATAAAAATTATACAAGGCGCGCTTTTTTTAGCTTTACGAAATAAATCTCTAACGCGCGAAGCGCCAACGCCCACGAACATTTCCACGAATTCAGATCCGGAGATGGAAAAAAACGGCACGTTGGCCTCGCCTGCAACTGCGCGAGCTAACAATGTTTTGCCCGTACCAGGGCTGCCCAAAAGCAAAACTCCGCGCGGCGTGCGCGCTCCTAATTCGGAAAATTTCTGAGAATTTTTTAAAAATTCAACCACTTCTGATAATTCTTCTTTAGCCTCTTTAACCCCTGCCACATCTTGAAAAGTTACCTTGCCTTTAAATTCTTTGTCGGTTTCCTTGGTCTGAGACTGGCCGAACATCATGGCCTTAGAATTAGCGCCCTGTACCGAACGCATCATAAAATAAATAAAAATGCTGATGAGTAAAAAGGGAATTAAGAAGGGCAAAATTGTAACCAGCCAATAATCTATGCCTTGATTGTCTTGGACTTCAATTAACAAACCGTTTAATTTATTTGGATCAACATTATAATTTTTAACAATCTGCGAAAAAGTATCGCCAGCTTCTTTTTTCACTGTCTGGTTTTTTCCATTCTTTAAAGTTGCTCTTATTTCATTACCCACAATAATAATTTTGCCAACTTCCTGATTATTAATTTGAGTAATTAAAGTTTCCACGCCGACTTGTTCGGTTTTTTGACCATGATCACCTAATAAACTAAAAAGCGCGGCAATTAGTAAAAATACCGTAAAAAATATTAAAAAGTTTTTAATTAAATTTTTCATTTATTGAGCGAATTTATTTTGGAAAAAATTATCTAAGTCTAAAATTTTAATTCTTACCTGCTCCATGGTATCACGATCTCTTACCGTAACCTGTCCATCGGTAAAAGTATCAAAATCAATAGTTACACAATATGGCGTGCCGATTTCATCTTGCCGGCGATAACGTTTGCCAATATTGCCATTATCATCAAATTCGCACATATACTTTTTTGCCAACTCTAAATATAATTCTTTAGCTTTGCTTACCAGCTCTGGCTTATTCCTTAATAAAGGAAAGATGGCGATCTTAATTGGCGCCAAATGCTTGGGAAACTTCATAACCACTCTGGTTTCGTGTTTTACTTCTTCTTCATTATAGGCAAAATCAAGAAACATTAACAGCAGCCGATTAAGTCCCGCGGAAGTTTCCATAATATGCGGAATAAATTTATCGCGGGTTTTTTCATCCGTATAATTAAAATCAACGCCGGAAAATTTTGCGTGTTGAGTTAAGTCCCAATTTCCTCTGGCATGAATTCCTTCAACTTCGTCAAAGCCGCCCAACATTTTAAAATCATACAAAATATCATAAGCTTCAGTCGCGTAATGAGCCAATTTTTCGTGTTTATGCCATTTTATTTTATCAGCAGGAATGCCGTTGGCTAAATACCAATTCCATCTTAAATCTTTCCACATTTCATATTTTTCTTTCATCATGCTCGGATCAAGAAAATACTGCATTTCCATTTGTTCAAATTCACGAGTTCTAAAAATAAATTGTCGCGCTACAATTTCATTTCTAAAAGCCTTGCCAACTTGCGCGATGCCAAAGGGAAGTTTTTTATGCAAAGAATCAACCGTATTTTTATATTCCAAATATATGCCTCCGCAGGTTTCCGGCCTTAAATAAACGACATTTTCTTCCGTGAGCTCTTCTGTCGGAGAACCGATATTTGATTTTACCATTAACGAAAATATTTTCGCGTCTGTTAAATTAGTTGAACCGCAATTAGGGCATTTCAACTTTTTTTTCGCGCGCAACTCGGCTAAATTTTTATTAATTTCTTCTATAGTAGCTTTATCCGCTTCAATTCTGTAATTTTTTAATAAATGATCGGCTCTAAATCTATTTTTACATGCTTTACAATCAACTTGAGGATCATTAAAACCGCTCACATGCCCGGAAGCAATCCAAGTTTTTGGATGCATAAAAATTGCGCTATCAAGCCCCACGATGTCGTGCCTGGTTTGGATCATACTTTTCCACCACGAATCGCGTATATTATTTTTAAGCAGCGTTCCATAATGGCCATAATCATATATGGCGGCCAGACCACCATAAATTTCCGAAGACGGATAAACAAAACCGCGCCGCTTGCACAAAGAAACGATTTTTTCTAAGGCTGTATCATGCTTTTTGTTGGCCATATTTTACAAGGCTGTCGCCGAAATATTTTTTATCTTTTTTTCTTCTGCTTGGTTAATTTTTTCTTTTTTTACTTTCTTGGTTTTAACCGCTTTTTCACCATCTTTTTCACCATCAGCTTGCCCTGAGCTTGCCGAAAGGTCTTGTTTCTTTTTGCTTTTAGCAGTAGGTTGCGCAGTAGGTTGCTTGGCTTTAATCAAGACAGACAAACCTAAGCGATGATCTTTTGGTTCAATTGAAACAATTATAAAATCCCTTTTTTCTCCTGCATGAAAAACTTCGCTAATATTTTGCTCCGGCGCCAAGCCAATCTGGCTAATATGCGCTAAGCCATGAATATCATGGTCCAATTCAACAAACAAACCAAATAGATTAACTTTAAGTATGGTGCCGGAAACTACTTGGCCAATCTTGTATTTCTTTTCCACATCATACCAAGGATCAGTTAACAGCTTCTTGGTTGATAAAAATATTTTTGAACCTTCAATGGAGATTATCTCGGCCTTAATCTTATCTCTGATCTTGAATAAATCCGACGGATCGTCAATTCGTTGCCAGGCTATCTCAGAAATATGAATTAAACCTTCTAAATTTTCGCCAAAACTTACAAAAACTCCAAAATTAGTCAAGGCCGTAATTACTCCTTCGACAACACTGCCAACTTTATATTGAGAAATTATATCTTTCTGTTTTTCTTGCCAAGCTTCTTTCTCGCTAACAATTAATTTATCATCCTTTTCATCTAAAGTCATAATTTTGACCTCAAAATCCGTACCAACAAAAGATTTTAACTTGTCTAAAATTCTGCTTTTATCACCGCCGTTAACTCGCGGATAATTTTCCGGAGCTAATTGCGAAACCGGTAAAAAGCCTTGAATTTGTCCATAGCTTACTATCAAACCGCCTTTATTCGCGTCATTAACTCTAAATTTTAATATTGTTCTATTTTCATAAGCGTCAAATAAAGCGTTCCAAGCCTTTTGCTGGCCTGCGCTTCTAAATGACAGTTCTAAATCTCCATTTTCATTTTCCTCTTCAACTATTGTCGCTTCAATTACATCGCCAGGTTTTAAATTAGCATATTCTTCAGCTTCAAAATAAAGCTCTCTACCACGCACCACACCCGTAGCTATGCCATCAATATCAAGTTTAACTTCAGCTTTTGAAGCGGACAAAACCGTACCTTTTATAATATCCCCGACTTGAGGAATTTTGGCTTTTTCCGCGTCCAATAATTTTTGAAAATCATCGTTGGAAACGTCAGGCTGGCTGTTGTTTAACTTGGTTTGTTGCGTCACCCGGTTAGAAATTTGCATATTATTCGCTTTTATTTATAATTCCCCTGTTAAACCTCTAAGGGCAAATAAAATAAAAAAATTATTTTAACCTCTCTTTGCAGAAAAGCCCTTTAGCTACCTTGGGTTGCCTCCTCTGCTTACTGAGCAGATGTCGCAGAAGGTCAACTTTAAAAACTAAAGGCTTAATTAAAGGTAATTATTTAGGGACTGTCCCATTTACTCTGTTAAATATTCTACTATTCACAACTTGCGTCCGAAGCACCGGAAGCGCTGCCTGCGCCAAAACCCGCAGTCGGAGCCGCAGTTGATAACTGTTTGGAACATTCGGCCGGCGCTGTATTAAAAGCATCGCAAATACCAGCCAAATAGCTAGCCGCGTCTCTGCCAGCGTTAGATGGCACTCCGTTAATTATTAAAGTCGGACTGCCTTGCACCCCATATTGATTACTTAAAGCTGAATCAGCCTTATAAATATCTTTGGCTTTAGTTGCGATACAACTTTTTAATTTAGCTTCATCAACCCCGGCTTGCGCCACGCATTTAGCGCTGTTATTTTCTATAACAAAACAATTTAAATATTTATCATATTTTGCCGCTTGCTCATCTCTGATACAAACCTGATTATATGTTTCTTGTTCTTCCGTGTCGCCATGCATAAAATAATGGACAAATTTTATGCTGGCATCAACCTTGTTGCCTAAAGCTTCCATAACCGGTAAAAACCCTTTTTCTGCCTGCAATCCATAAGGACAATAAGCCATAATGAATAATTCAACTTTTGGTTTATCGCTTTGCGATATTTTGGCCACAGGAGCCACGGCCTTGGCGCTATCTGCCGGCGCAATGGCTTGGCTTGCCTTCTTTGCCGCAAAAGTCGCCATGTTTATGCCGCTTTGAAAAAATTTAGATCCATCTTTAGACATATAAGAAGAATAGTCCTGACCGTCTACGTTCAGATTAATATTATAAACATCGCCTTCATCAATAACGCTTTTAACTGTGGCTTTAGCGCCGGTCGACAATAAATTTTCATTGATAAATTTTTCCGCAATAATCTTAGCCTGCTCCGGTCTTAAAATTTTTATCTTTTTGGCATTGTTTAAAAAAACAATGGTACTGGTGCCAATCAATATAAATATAAGCAAAATCAAAACCACTCCCATTATTATAAACTGTTTTCCGCTAACAGCGGATTTGCCTTTGGCAAAAATTTTTCTAAAATTCATAAGATAATTTAAATTAATTATTATTTAAGCGCGTAAGCCCTGTTATTAACATAATAATATCAAAACCTTTTTTATAAGTCAAACACGACACGACGCGACACGGACAGAACACGGACAGATGCGGTTGCCATTTTCATCACTGACGTTTATTTATCAAAATTACCGACTCCGCCATTAAATAACCCCTGAATCGCGCTGCTCGATCCTGCTTGCAGCCCTAAAACGTCCTTGTATTGATCAAACAAGCTATTTAATAAAGGCGGCAGATAAATTATACTTAAAATAATCGGCGCTATGATTAAAAATAAATAAAAAAGACTAACTAGGCGCTGAAAAGCCAAATATTTTTTTATTTTTTTAGTCATGGCATAAATCTCTTCTGTCAATTTAAGATTTTGTTCTAATATTCTTTTTATTTCTTCGTCCATAGTTTTTTCACCAAAATTTTCTCTTCTTTGTTGAGCAACTTAAAAAGAGAGTCAAAATTAATTATCTAACTTCGCTATTTTTCTTCTCACTTAACATGGGACTGTCCAGTTTTTGGGGTATAGCATATTGGTAAAAAATCGAGATGTTTTTACACAATAACTAACTAAACTAATCATCAAAAGCGCTTATAAAAACAAAGGATTATCACTATTAATAATTTGAACTTTTACTTTATATTGATTTTCAAACGCTCTTTCATTAATGTTTTTCTTTTTCCATTTAATCTCATAAGCGGAAATTTTTTCTCCCTGTTTTACAACTAAATCTACTTCACTTTTTGCTCTTGAACGCCAAAAATATAAATTTTGTTTTTGGCCAAAAAGTAAATTATTTTTCATAAATTCCGCCACAACCCAATTTTCCCAAAGCTGGCCAATGTCGCTTCGCAATGGATTTAAAGAAAATTCATTTAAAATAGCATTGCGAATACCAGTGTCATAAAAATAAATTTTATGGCTTTTAGAAATTTCTTTTCTCGGGTTAGTGCTATAAGATGGTAAACGAAAAATTACAAAAGTTTCTTCTAATAAATCGAGATATTTATTAACAGTGATTTTATTCATTCCTAAATTATTAGCCAATTCATTTACTGAAACTTCCGCGCCAATTTGATGCGCGAGCATCATTAATAATTTTTTAATTAAATTAGGAGTTTTAATTAAGCCAAGTTGAAGAATATCTTTTAATAAATAATCTGACACCAGATTTAGCAAATATTGCTGTTTATCTGTAGAATGAATTATTTCCGGATAATTACCAAAAACCAAAGAATAAAGCAGTAATGAATTTATTTGTTCTCTAAAACTTTTATTCAGAATATCTTTTTTATAAACAGTAGAATACCATGATTGATTGGTTATTATTTCTTTAAATAAAAGCGGTGATAAAAATAATTTTTCATTCCGTCCGGTTAAACTTTCTGCTGATTGATTTATTAAATTTAAACTAGACGAGCCAAGCAAAATAATTTTTGAATTAACAGAAGCATCATACCATGCTTTAATAATTTGACCTGTATTTTTTAATCTTTGCGCTTCGTCAATAATCAAATATCTAGGTTGCCCTAATGCTTTTATAGCTTGCGACGGCTCAAGCATTGATATGGCTAAAAACTTATTTTTATCCACTTCAATATCCAAATTTAAAAACACCGCATTTTTATTTGTTAAAAAATGTTTAATTAATGTGGTTTTGCCTACTTGTCGCGCCCCTAAAATTATTAAGATTTTTTTGTTTTTTGTTGCTTGTATTAAAAATTTTTCAGCAATTCTTTTTATGTACATAATATTACATTTGATATACTGTAGTATACTAAATGATATATCTTTTTGTCAATATAATCTGTCTTGACAAGCGGGACCACCTTATTTCTTCTGAAAGTCCTGGGAATTCTTCTGATTCTTTTTTTGCCAATTCTTGAACTGTCGGCGATGATATTGTTTCTGCCGGATTTAAGCTGCCGCCTAATATTTTAACTTTCTCTTTTAATTCTGGATCGCTGTTGCTGTCTCCCAATATAGATTTTTCTGATTCTATAGTCATAATTGATTTTGGGACTGTCGCCATTTTATTCTACCAATTTTGGTCCGATTTGGTTAGGCATTGCCTAAATTTATAAATCAAATATCCACAGAATTATCTAACTTCGCATTTATTCACATATTGACTGCCAATCTGCGCCATCTGCTTCATTTGCCATGCATTATATGGTACTTGCTGTTCCAAATCGCGACCAACAAGCTCAATATTGCTTTTAAAATTTTGTAAATACCACTTATTAGCGTCTTTAATTATTTTTCCCATCTCGCCAATATCGTCTTTATTTAAAAGCCCGGGTACCATCGTGGTTCTAAATTCATAAGCCAATTCGCTCTGCATTATTATCCTAACACTTTTCTTTATTTTTTGAAAATCCACCTCAACGCCAGTTACTTCTTTATACTTTTTTTCAGGCGCTTTAATGTCCATGGCAATATAATCAATCAATTTTTCTTTTATTAGCTTAGCCAGCGCTTCTGGATAACTGCCATTTGTGTCTAATTTTACTAAAAAACCTAACTTTTTTATCTTAGCAATAAATTCCAATAAATTTTTTTGTAAACATGGTTCGCCACCGGTTATAACCACGGCATCTAACTTGCCTGCTCGCGAACGCAAAAAAACAAAAAGATCATCCTGATTAATCATGGGATGAACTTTTTGTTGCCCTATAATTTCTTCTTGGGCATATTTTGACTTGCTGACCTGAAATGGCCAGACAAGCATGGGGTTGTAGCAGAATTGGCAATGGAAATTACAGCCTTGAGTAAAAACAATAGCGCTGACACGGTCGGGGTAATCCAATAAACTAAATTTTTGCAATCCACCGATAATCATAATAATAGACTTACTGCGCGACAGTCCCATAGGGCTGTGACCAAACACTCTTTCACATAAAATAATTACGCAACAAGTCTAATGCCAATAATACTCGCTTGATGGCATTATTCCTTATTGACTTTAAAAGTTTTGCGGTTGTAATATTCCGCTTGTTTGCCGTCATTCCATTGCTGAACCGGCCTTAAATATCCGGTTACTCTTGAGTAAACTTCACAGGCTGTTCTCTTAACTTCGATTGGACTCATAATGTTAATTTAAAATGATAATTAGTTATTGTGTAAAAATATTATTTTTCAGCGTAGATCAGCGTAATTATCAGCGTTTGATCAGCGGAAACTTGGCTTAAAGTATGAATTTTATAAATCACCAAAATTGTGGACAAATAATTTTTACACAGCAACTAATTATATTAAAATTGTTCAACTTGAGTTACTATTTCTTCTTTAGATAAATAGCCTATTTCCTCATCGCACTTAGGGCAGAAAAAATGTTCGCCTGCTAAATAGCCATGCTTGGGGCAAATCGAAAAAGTTGGAGTAATGGTAAAATAAGGCATGTGATATTTATGAACTATTTTTTTAACCAAATTTTTGACTGATTCGGCACTGGGCAAAGCTTCGCCGATAAAACCATGCAAAACCGTGCCACCCGTATATTTAGTTTGAATATCATCTTGCAAATCCATAGCTTCAAATAAATCGTTCGTGTAATTTACAGGTAGCTGACTTGAATTAGTATAATAAGGCGAGGCTTTGCCGGCACGAAAGGCTTGTTCATTAGCCACGATAATATCTTTATATTTATTTTTATCAAGCCTGGATAAACGTCTGGTTACACCTTCGGCCGGCGTGGCTTCTAAATTATATAAATGATTGGTCTTGCCCTGATAATCCAAAACTTTATTCCTCATATAATCCATAACTTGCAAAGCAAATTCTTTGCCTTCGGGCGTAGCAATGCTTTTTCTGATTGGCTCGTAATTTAATAAAGCTTCATTCATGCCAATAATACCGATCGTGGAAAAGTGATTGTTCCAGTAACCGTTAAAACGTTCTTTAATATTATTTAAATAATATTTAGCATATGGATAAAGACCTTTGTCAGTTAAATCTTCAAGCATAGCGCGCTTGATCTCTAAGCTTTCAGAAGCAATCTGCATTAAATTATCCAATCGTTCAAAAAATTCTTGTTTAGTTTTTGATAAATAGCCGATGCGAGGAATATTAATAGTAACCACGCCGATCGAACCGGTTAAAGGATTGGCAGCGAAAAAACCGCCGCCGCGTTTTCTTAATTCTCGATTATCAAGGCGCAAGCGACAACACATACTGCGCGCGTCATCAGGTTTCATGTCGCTATTAACAAAATTTGAAAAATAAGGGATGCCGTATTTAGCTGTCATTTCAAAAATTTTAGTGGCTACTGGCGATTCCCATTTAAAATCATTGGTAATATTATAGGTCGGAATCGGGAAAGTAAACACGCGCCCCTTGGCATCGCCCTCCATCATTAATTCGGCAAAAGCCAAATTTATCATATCCATTTCCGGCTGAAATTCTTTATACTTTTCCCGCATAATTTTACCGCCGATGATAATATTTTCTTCTCCTGCGGTCAACCCAACCGTTAAATCCATAGTGATATTGGTAAAGGGCGTCTGAAAACCAACGCGAGTCGGCACATTAATATTGAATAAAAATTCCTGAAGCGCTTGTTTAACATCTTTATAGCTTAAATTATCATATTTAATAAAAGGCGCTAAATAAGTGTCAAAATTTGAAAAAGCTTCAGCTCCGGCCACTTCGCCCTGTAAAGTATAGAAAAAATTAATAATCTGGCCCAAAGCGGTTCTTAAATGCTTAGCCGGCTTGGATTCAACCTTACCAGCCACACCGCCAAAACCTCGGATTAAAAGTTCTCTTAAATCCCAACCAGCGCAATAAGCGGCTAAAAACTGCAAATCATGCAAATGCAAATCGCCGTTTTTATGAGCTTGCCTGATATTTTGCGTATAAACTTGGTTCAACCAATAATTAGAAGAAATCGCCGAAGCTAAATGGTTATTTAAGCCTTGCAGGCTATAACTCATGTTAGAATTTTCTTTAACCCGCCAATCACTTTGTTTTAAATAGCCTTTTGTCAATTCGTCAGAATTAATCATTGATTTCATTTCTCTGAGGCGCGCTCGCTGGTCACGGTATAAAATATAAGCTTTAGCAGTTTTAATCTGACGATTTTTAATTAAAATCTCTTCAACCATATCCTGTACTTCCTCAACCGCAGGGATGCTTCTGGCATGAAATTTTTCATTGAGCTGATCAACTACTTGGTCACTGAATTTTTGCGCTAAGAACTGATCTGGTTTGCCCACGGCTTCAGTGGCTTTAAAAATCGCGCTTACTAATTTAGCCTTATCAAAAGGCGCGATTTCGCCGGAACGTTTTAAAATTTGCATGATGGGATTTTCTTGCATAAAATTATTTTTTTGTCATTCTGAGCTTGTTTGCCGCGTGAAATGCTTTTGCGTATTTCGCCGCGGACATGGGATCCAGTTTTTTTTGTTTTTAACAACTTATTAAGTTCCAGTCTAAATTCATTGGCATCTTTAAATGATTCGTAAACGCTGGCAAAGCGGATATAGGCGACCTGATCAAACTTCTTTAGAATTTTCATGACGATTTGCCCGATTTCGCCGGTTGTTATTTCATTTTTCCTTAAAATTTGCAAATCGCGCTCAATCGAATTAATCATCTTTTTAAAACTATCATCAGTGATGGATCGTTTTTCTAAAGCCCGCTTTAATCCTTTAACAATTTTCTCGCGCGCGTACGATTCTTTGCGACCGTCTCGTTTTACCACCACTAAATCCAAAATCTCCACTTCTTCGTAAGTTGAAAATCTAAAACCGCACTTAAGGCATTCGCGCCGGCGCCTAATAGACAGCCCATCTGATGCCACGCGCGAATCAATTACTTTAGAATCTTCGTAATAACAGACAGGACAACGCATAAAATTGAGAATTATAGGGACTGTGGCCGAATGATCAATAAACTGTCATCGCGAGCAACCGGAACAAGCGTGATAATCTCATTCGCAAGGCCAAATAAAAAAGCACTCTATTTTACTTAAAACCAATTTAAAGTGCTTTCTTGCCTTTTTTTCTAAAAATACCCTATCTTGTAGTTGTTGGTTTAATTATACCACTACATATAGTGTTGTCAAGTTTACAAACTTTGGCTAATTTTAGAATACTTTTTAAAAAAATTGTAAAT
>JAHJXD010000015.1 GCA_018827685.1 Patescibacteria group bacterium | reverse complement strand
TTAGTTTCTGTGTAAAAATTATTTGTCCACAATTTTGGTGATTTATAAAATTCATACTTTAAGCCAAGTTTCCGCTGATCAAACGCTGATAATTACGCTGATCTACGCTGAAAAATAATATTTTTACACAATAACTAATTACTAATGATTAATCTTTTTAGCATGTTTACTCTATGCTTGGTTGGCGGCAACATATCTCTAACCGCTCTTTTTAAAATATCAGCAGGCTTTAAATCAACTATTTTTTTAGTTTTTAAACCGCCTGGATAACCGGAATATTTATAATATTTTTTTTGTTCAATTTTTTTACCTGTAAATTTAAGTTTATCTATATTTATAACCTGAACCATATCGCCTATATCTAAATGCGGCAGATATTCAACCTTATTTTTACCGCGTAAAATTAAAGCTATTTGGGTAGCCAGTCTGCCAACAGCCTTATCTTCGGCATCAATTTTATGAAATTTTCTTTCAATTTTAGATTGAATATTTCTCATAATTTTTCTTATTCGTATATTAGTATCTTTTAGACTAATTCAATCTGTACCATATTCGCGTTATCACCAAGTCTTGCGCCTAGTTTGATAATTCTTGAATAACCGCCTTGCCTGCCTTTATATTTAATCGCTAAAATTTCCATGGCTTTTTTCACCGCCATTTTTTGCGGCAGCAGCCTAATTAATTCCCGGCGGCTGGCTAAATCGCCTTTGATTGACGCAGTAATAATTTTTTCCAGCAGCGGCTTAACGGTTTTGGCTTTAGCTTCGGTAGTTTTAACTTTTTCGTAAATTATAATACTTGACGCTAAATTTTTTAACATCGCTTCTCTGGGCGCTTTTTTTCTATCTAATTTTTTTCCTTTTACTCTATGCCTCATATAATACAATATAAGCTTTTAACTTTTTTTAGGTCTGCCTCTTTTTTTAGATTTTTTATCTTCGCCTGCTTCTTGTTTAATTTCCACAATTTCTTTTGACTGGTTTTTTATTTCTTTAACCTCTTCTTCGCCGGTTCTTCCTATTAAAGCATCAAATTGATTTATTAAAATTTCAACGGATTTATGAAAAGCATCTTCTGGAGTTATGGTGCCATCGGTAGTTAAATTTAAAATTAATTTATCCCAGTTAGTCATTTTGCCGATACGGACATTTTCAATATTTACGCTAACAGAAAAAATTGGAGAAAAGATTGAATCCATTTCAATATAACCGATTTCATTTTTAGCGCCTTCGCGACTTTCAACCGTAATATAGCCGACGCCTTGAGAAACGAAAATTTCCATGCTTAAACTGCCAGCCATATCGGTGATATGGCCTAAAATTAAGTCAGGATTAGCTATCTGGACTAAACTATTTTTTTTAATGTCAGAAGCCTTAACTTCTTTTTCTCCTCTGGCGTCAAGTTCTAATTTTACCACTTCGTCGCTAAAAACTTTTAAACGCAGCTTTTTTAAATTTAAAATAAGCTCTAAAACATCTTCTTTAACATGGGGTAAAGTCATAAATTCATGATCAGCGCCTTTGATTTTTACGCCAATAACAGCAGCTCCTGGCAAAGAAGATAATAACACGCGCCTTAAAGCATTGCCAATAGTAGTGCCATAACCAGGGTAACATGGCTCGATGATAATTTGTTTGTTGTTTGCTTTCGAACCTTTAACAAACTCTATTTTTTGAGGCAAAGCTATTTTTTCCATATTATTCTTGTTTACTCGGTCAATAAAATTAGCGCAGAACGCTATTTGACAGGGTTAATTTATAAAATTATTTAGAGTAGAACTCAACAATCATCTGGGTATTAATTTTTGATTCAAAATTTTCCTTAGCCGGTTGATGCAAAACCTTAGCGCTTAAATCTTTAATATCAAGATTAAGCCAACCCGGGATTTCCAATTTTTTAAGCTTTTCTGATAAATTGGCAAAATGCTTATTTTTACGGCTTGACTGCCTAATCTTTATAATATCACCGGTTTTTACGTTAAATGACGGAATATTTACTTTAATATCATTAACTCTAAAGTGGCCATGGTTAGTTAAAACTCTGGCCTCTGCTCTTGAAGTGGCAAAACCCAGGCGGTAAATAACGTTGTCAAGTCTTGTTTCTAATATTTTCATTAAGTTTTCACCAGCCTCTCCCTTTTGCTTAATGGCTCTCTTAAAACTTAAAACAAATTGTTTTTCCATTAAATTATATATTCTCTTGGCTTTTTGTTTTTCTCTTAATTGCATATTGTAACCGCTTTGTCTAGCTCGCCCTTTTGGACCATGCAATCCAGGTGGATAGTTTTTTTTAACTATCGCGCATTTCGCTGTTGAGCATCTTTCCGCTTTTAGCATTAATTTATCGCCTTCTCTGCGACACAATTTGCATTTTGGTCCTAGATATTTTGACATATTTTATACCCTTCTTGGTTTTTTAGGCCGGCAACCGTTGTGCGGTATAGGCGTAATATCTTTAATTGAAGTAATAATTAAACCATTGACATTTAAAGCTCTGATAGCTGATTCGCGACCAGTACCCACGCCTTTTACCATTACGCTTACTTCGGTTAGACCGCATTTCTTAGCTTTTTCTACCGCAATTCTGGTAATTATTTGAGCGGCATAAGGAGTGGATTTTTTTGGCCCCTTAAAACCGGCCATACCGGCTGAAGCCCAGGATATTACGTTACCGCTTAAATCGGTTAAGGCCACAATAGTATTATTATAAGTCGCTTTAACATGAGCAACGCCTACCGAGACTTTTTTGTCTACTTTCTTTTTATACCTTTTTTTCTTATTAGTTTCTCTATCTTCTTTTCTTTTTTCCAGTTTTTTTCTGATTTCTTCCGGTAATTCTTCAACCATATTTAAAGGATTGCCAACACTAATAATCGGCTCGGCCATTTCGGCTATAGATTGTATTTTTTCTTCTTGTTTTGCCGGCTTTGCGGCAGGAACAAGAATTTTTACGTCTTTTTTATCTTGTTTTTTTTCTTCGGTCATATGATAGGGGGGGCTGTCCAGATAGACTTGCTAAGTTTTTTGCGCCGACAGTTTCTTGCCTGAAGTCGCGGTCTTTCTAACGTTTCCGCGAATCGTTCGATTATTAGTTTTAGTGCGTTGACCGCGGCATGGCAACCCTTTGGCATGCCTTGAACCTCGGTAGCTATTTATTTCTTTTAATCTTTTTATATTGGCGAAAATATCACGTTTTAAATCGCCCTCAACTTTACTATGCTTTTCGATTAAATCCCTTAATTTATTACTTTGCTCGTCAGTTAAATTTTTAACCCTGGTGTCAGGGTTAATTTTAGCCAATTTTAAAATAGCCTGGGATTTTGATTTGCCAATGCCATAAATATAAGTTAAAGCAATTTCAATTCTTTTTTCATTGGGTATGATTATACCCGCGATTCTTATAGCCATAAAAAATTTAATTATCCTTGCCTTTGCTTATGTTTTGGAATTTTACAAATAACGCATACTCGACCGTTGCGCCTGATTATTTTACAATCTTTGCAAATTTTTTTTACGCTGCTTCTTACTTTCATACACAGTCCCTTATAGTCTATAAGTTATTCTGCCCTTAGTTAAATCATAAGGGCTGATTTGGATTCTAACTTTATCTCCGGGCAAGAGCCTGATTTTATTCATTCTCATTTTACCGGAAAGATGAGTTAAAGTTTCATGACCATTTTCCAGCCTTACCTTAAAGCTGGCGGCTGGCATCAATTCTATCACCTCGCCTACCATTTCAATAAAATCCTTAGAACTGATTATTTTGTTGTTTTGTTCTGGCATTCAATACTTTAAGATAATTGTAAAGCTATTTTACAACCATCTAGTTAGAACAAAAATAGCTTTGGCAAAAAATTACTTGCTTGAGGCAAGATGCCAAAACTTTATTTGCTGTCTTATATTATTTTACTGTAAAATAATAATATAATTTATTTAGATAGCTGTCAAGAGTACGCATCACATCATCTAAAATGACACCAAGAGGCTCATTGATACATCATCTAAAAAGACACTGAAATTTATGGTAATATATTGGGCTAATTATTAACCTAATATATTCTATGAACATAGAAGCCAAAAAACAATATATGGA
>JAHJXD010000014.1 GCA_018827685.1 Patescibacteria group bacterium | reverse complement strand
TCCATATATTGTTTTTTGGCTTCTATGTTCATAGAATATATTAGGTTAATAATTAGCCCAATATATTACCATAAATTTCAGTGTCTTTTTAGATGATGTATCAATGAGCCTCTTGGTGTCATTTTAGATGATGTGATGCGTGGTCCTTGTGGAGTTTTTGTTTTATTGTTAAACTGAGCTTATAAAAAACTATATTAAGACTGTAGAAGAATTCATTATATTTGTAGATTTGTAGGATAATAACTTGACTAATATCAAGTTATGTTTATATTTAAAAAATAAAATTTTATGTTAAATCAGATTATAATTTTTTTGTTAATATTATTGATAATTGGCATTATCGCGGTAATAATTCTGTTAATTAAAAAAACAGCGGTTATGCCTGGTCAAGACGGGGAAAAATTAGCCGCCATGATGGAGCGATTAACCCAATTAGGCGAGCAAAATCGGGAATTAAGGCAGGCGATGGACACGAAGTTAACAGAGACCCATCGCGCTAATCAAGAGCAAATCGGCCAGACCACAAAAATTATTCAAAATATTACCGGGCAATCAGCTCGTTTAATCACTGATGTGACCGAGAGACTGACTAAGTTGGACGAGACTAATAAACAAGTGGTTAATTTTTCCGCGCAACTTCAGAATCTGCAAGATATTTTAAAAAATCCTAAACAGCGCGGTGTTTTGGGCGAGTATTTTTTGGAACAAACCCTGAAAAACGTTTTGCCCCCGAATTCTTATCAGATGCAATATCCATTTAAGGACGGTACAATAGTTGACGCCGTGGTGTTTGTTAAAGAAAAAATTATTCCCGTGGATTCAAAATTTAGTTTGGAAAATTACGAAAAGATTTTAAATTGCCGCGACACGACAGAAAGAGAAAAACTTGAAAAATTATTTAAGCAGGATTTAAAATTACGCATTGATGAAACGGCAAAATACGTTAAACCGAGCGAAAATACTATGGATTTCGCTTTTATGTTCATTCCCAGCGAGGCGATTTATTATGATTTGTTAATTAATAAAGTCGGGGCCGTGCAGGTTAATACGCGCGATTTAATTGAATATGCTTTTAAGGAAAAACACGTTATTATTGTTTCGCCAACTTCGTTTTTAGCGTATCTGCAAACAGTTTTACAAGGCTTACGCGCTTTACAGATTGAAGAAAGCGCCAAAGAAATTAGGAAACACGTTGAAATGTTGGGCCGCCATATTTTAAGCTACGATGATTTTATGAAAAAGTTAGGCGTAAGCATGTCTACTGCTGTTAACCATTATAATAATGCTTATAAAGAATTTAAAAAAATTGATAAAGATGTAGTGAAAATTGCCGGCGGTGAAAGTAAAATTGAAGTATTGGCGATTGAAAACCCAAAAAGAGAATAGCGGTGATTCAAACATTTTATGAATGATGAAATGGAAAATGATACAAAATTAAAGAAAGCAATTATTAAGATGATTGTTTTTTTTGATATTTTTGATTATCCTTTGACAATTTTGGAGATTTGGCAAAATTTAGAAATAAAATGCGAGCTGATTGAGATTATGGCGGTGTTGGAAAATAAAATACAACCCCCCCTACCCCCCCTTATCAAGGGGGAAGCTCAACCCCCCCTGCCCCCCCTTATCAAGGGGGAAGCTCAACCCCCCCTGCCCCCCCTTATCAAGGGGGAAGCTCAACCCCCCCTGCCCCCCCTTATCAAGGGGGAAATACAACCCCCCCTACCTTCCTTGTCAGGGCGGAGAATTGAAAATAAAAATGGGTTTTATTTTTTGCCTGGCAGAGAAAAAATTATTAAAGAGAGATTAGAACGTTACAATTTTGCTAATAGAAAATTTAAAAAAGCAAGGCTTGTTGTAAAAATTTTTAAATTTATTCCTTGGATAAAAATGATAGGGGTTGGTTCGTTTGGATCGCGTAATTTAAGAGATAATGGCGATATAGATTTATTTATTATTACCGACGATAAGCGAATTTGGCTTACTAGATTTTTTTGTATCGGTATTATTAAATTATTAGGTCTGCGGCCGCGGCTTAATAATAATTTAAAGGAAAATCCTCACACACTCCTTTATCAAGGGGGTAAAAGAGATAAAATTTGTTTGAGTTTTTATGCAAGTTTGTCCGCGCTGAATTTAGAAAAACTCCGCTTGGGTCAAGATGATCTTGGTTTTACTTATTGGTTAGCCGGATTAACGCTGCTTTATGATGTTAATAAAACGCATCAAAAATTTGTTAAAGATAATCAATGGTTGGCAGATAGTTTGCCTAATTGGCAGTTGATTGGCCAGGCTGGGTATTGTCAAGTATGTGGTCAAGGGGTCAGACCGCTTGCAGAGGTCCGACTCCTATTTGAAAATGCGATAGATTTATTTATCAGTTGGCTGGAGCAACAATTTAAAACATTACAGTTAAAAATATTGCCTGAAAAATTGAAAAGTATGATGAATCGCGATAGCAGAGTGGTAATTAATGACCAAATAATAAAATTGCATGCGAATGATAGGCGAGAAGAGTATATAGAAAAATATTTGGAAAAAATAAGGCAGATAAATGACAGAAAGAAGTTTTTATGCAATGTTTAAATAAAACAATTGAATACGGTTTGTATCTATTAGTATTTTTATTGCCGATTCAGACTCGCTGGATTATCAAAGCAGGCGAGACAGAGTATTCAACCTATAGTTTGTATGGGACAGACATTTTGTTAATAGTATTATTGATATTATTTTTAATTTTTAATTTTCAAACAAAATCCAAAATACAAAATCCAAAATACAAAATCCAATTTTGGCGGTTTATTTTGGGCTTGGTTTTAGCTTCAGCTGTTTCTGTGTTTTTTGCGATAGATAAATTATTGGCATTGTATAAATTCGGTTGGTTGATATTGGGCGTTGGTTTATTTTGGTTGATTATTAGCGCTAATTATAGCAAATTAAAATTAATTTACGCTTTGTTAACAGGAGTTTTTTTGCAAGCTGTTTTAGGAATTTGGCAGTTTTTAACACAGTCAAGTTTTGCTAATAAATGGTTAGGCATGGCTCTGCATAATCCGGCGAATTTAGGAGTGTCTGTTATTGAAACTATTGGGCCGGACAGTGTCAGCGAACGATGGTTAAGGGCTTATGCAGGGTTGGATCATCCGAATATGCTAGGCGGAGTAATGGTGGTGGGGATATTGCTGGTTATTTTTTTAATGATAAAAAGTCAAAAGCATGCCCTGAGTGAAAGCGCAGGGCCCATAAAGTCCATAAAGTCAAAAGTCTTGCTGCTTGCTGCTTACTACTTGCTACTTGCTACTTTTTCCACCGCGTTGTTTTTTAGTTTTTCGCGAACAGCTTGGTTGGGATTAATTGTCGGGTTGGTCGTGATGATAGTATTGGCAATTATAAATAAAAATTTATTTTGGTTAAAGCAAGTAGGGAAAATAATTTTGATTATGGGAATTTTATTTTTTGTGTTATTTAGTCAATATCAGAATTTAATAACTTCGCGTTTAGGCGGAGATGGCAGACTTGAAAATAAATCAACTTCAGAAAGATTGGTATCGTATCAAGAATCATGGCAGATGATAAAAAATAATTGGGCAACCGGAGTTGGCTTGGGTAATTATACTTATGCGTTAAAGCGACAAGTACCGAGTCAAGAAAGTTTTTATTATCAACCCGCGCATAATGTTTTTTTATTAATCTGGAGTGAGGTTGGAATAGTCGGATTATTATTTTTTACTGGATTGTTGTTTGTCATTGCTATAGCACGAAGCAATTTCACATACAATAATATGCTGGCAATTTTAATCGCTTTGATTGTCATCATGTCGCTTGATCATTGGGTATTGAGCTTACATTTCGGTATACTGTTTTTTTGGTTGATTTTAGGGCTTACCTCCCATCAAATAATATATAAAAATTTCTATCCGAAAGAGCATTCGGCCACAGTCCCATGTATAAAATAATTAAACTGCCAAACCAGCTGGAAGTGATTACTGCGCCGCTTTCCAGCACTAAAACCATTACGGTTTTAGTTATGGTAGCGACAGGCTCCAGGTTTGAAAATTTGACTAATAGCGGCATTTCGCATTTTTTAGAACACCTATTTTTTAAAGGCACAACAAAGCGTCCGACAACGCTTGCGATTTCCTCGGAATTAGACCGAGTAGGCGGAGAATTTAACGCTTTTACAAGCAAAGAATATACTGGCTATTTTGTTAAGGTTGAAGCTAGCCAATTACCGCTAGCCTTAGATGTTTTAAGCGATATGCTTTTAAATTCAAAATTTGAAACCGCGGAAATTGAACGTGAAAAAGGCGTGATTATAGAAGAGCTGAATATGTATCTTGATAATCCGCTTATTTATATAGAAGATTTGTTTGAAGAACGCCTGTATGGAAATACGCCGGCAGGACGCGACACGATTGGAACTAAAGAGACGATTTTAAAAATAGACAGAAAAAAAATTTTAGACTATGCGGGCGCGCAATATAGTTCTGATAAAATGATTATTAGTTTG
>JAHJXD010000013.1 GCA_018827685.1 Patescibacteria group bacterium | reverse complement strand
TAAATTTATTTTTTTATTCTTCATACTTCATACTTCATACTAAATACTAAATATCTTCTCTTCTAACTTCGCCTGACTCAATCAAATTATTAAGCGATTTATTCATGCTAATCATACCTTCTTTTCTTGATGTTTGCATAACGCTTTCTAATTGATAGATTTTACCTTCTCTAATTAATGATTTAGCAGACGCATTATTTAATAATATTTCATTAGCTAAAACCAGGCCGCCGCCTCGACGTTTAACTAATTTCTGCACTAAGATGCCGATTAAAATATCCGCTAAATTATAACGCGCGGCTTCAGTCGGCAAATTTATAGCCATGCCGGCTAAAACTTTTTCTAAAACCCTATTAGAACTATCCGCATTGATCTCCAAAACAACTAAACAATTTCCAGAAGCTAACTCAAAAATTTTTGGCATAACTGAGTTAAAAACCTGATTGTCTTTTATTTCATTAATATAAACCACGTCCATGTCTTCGCTTAAGCAATAATCCAAGGCATCGGCTACTGTGTTGACGTCTACGCCAATTTGGCGCTGCATAACCAGGCTGGTTTTACTAACAAATAAATATTCAATCGGATCTTCAATCGTGACAATATTCAAAACTTTAGTTTTATTAAGCTCTTCAATAAAAGCGGCCGCGGTGGTAGTTTTACCTGAATTAGCAGCTCCGGCAATGATTAACAGGCCAGAAGCGGCTTGTAAAAAATTACGGCAAACTTCGACCAAGCCCAAATCGTTAAAACTCTTTATCGCGCCCGGAATATAATGAAAAGATAAGGCTAAAAGTCCTTTTTGATAAAAAACATTTACCCGAAAACGAAACTTTGAAATATTTTTTACTAAATTTACGCCTTTGGTTTCTTTTAATTTAACGATCTCGTCAAGGTCTAAAAAAGTTTCTGTAATTTTATTTATCATTTCGCTGGTAACCATTTTCTGACCGGCCAAAGGAACAAATTGGCCGTTTATTCTTATTATAGGCGGACTGCCTACGGCCAAATGCAAATCAGAGCCATTTTTTTGAACCATTTCTGATAATATTCTGTTTAAAAAAATTGATGGCACTTCCATAAATATTATTTATTCAACACTTTTTTTATCTTATCAACCACTTCTGACGGCATAAAATGCGCCTTAATTAAATAATCTTCCGCGCCCATTTTTAAGCTTTGCTCAATTTTATCTTTCTGGCTCACATTGGTTAAAAGTATCACAGGAATCTCAGCTGTTATACTATTTGCTTTAAGTTGGCGCAAAACTTCAAGACCATTTATCTCGGGTAAAATAATATCTAAAAGAATTATATTCGGTATCTCTTTTAGGGCTAATCTAATTGCCTTTTCTCCGTCTTCGGCCATAATAACTTTAAAATTTTCCATTTCAAACTTAGTGGCGTACATACTCAACAAAAATGAATCATCTTCAACTAAAAGAATTTTTATTTTATCTTTTGGCATATAATTTATTAATAGTACTTACGCGTGTTTGTAAAAAATCAACTGCGTAAATCCTGTTATTAATTAATTTGTTTGTTAAACATGAACCGTTCTTAAGACTTCTTCCATGGTAGTTAAACCTAACAAAGCCTTTATTATGCCGTCTTGTTTCATGGTAATAAAATTCTGATTTTTTACCAAATCATCAAACGTGAAATTAGCCTTGTTACTCATAATCATTTCTTTTATTTTATCATTAACATCCAATACTTCAACTAAAGCGATCCTGCCTTTATAGCCGACTCCTCCGCAACGAACGCAGCCTTTGCCTTTATAAAATTTTAATTTTTTAAAATCAAAATCTGGCATCATTTCTTTAATTGTCGCCAAAGGCATGGCGGTTAATTCTTTTTTAATCTCGGCTATAATATTTTCCGGCAATTTATATTCTGCTTTGCAATATTCGCAAATTTTTCTTCCCAATCTTTGCGCTAAGACGATATTTAAAGTTGAGCCTAAAAGAAAAGGCTCTACTGCCATGTCCAGCAACCTGGGAATGGCGCCTAAAGCATCGTTAGTGTGTAAAGTTGATAGCACAAAATGACCGGTTAAACCGGCGTGAATACCTAATTCGGCGGTTTCATTATCTCTTATTTCTCCCACCATCACAATGTCAGGATCTTGGCGTAGCAGCGAACGCAAACCAGAAGCGAAAGTAAAGCCGATTTCCGGTTTGACCTGTGATTGATTAGCCCCTTTAACAAAATATTCAACCGGGTCTTCTAAAGTAGAAATATTTATATCTTCCTTATTAAGATCTGTTAAAATAGAAAAAAGCGTAGTTGATTTACCTGAACCTGTCGGACCGGTTATTAAAAACATGCCATCAGTCTTGACTAAGTTTTTT
This sequence comes from Patescibacteria group bacterium, assembly GCA_018827685.1. GTDB lineage: Bacteria > Patescibacteriota > Patescibacteriia > Patescibacteriales > GWC2-42-12 > JACPHD01. The sequence continues at coordinate 5,570 of JAHJXD010000013.1, read as the reverse complement.
TTAATTACTTTCAGACCGGCGCCCATAAAACCCAATTCTTCTAAAGTTGGCGCTCCCATGGTTATATCCAAAATCCTCACCACCACTTTTTCTTCATCAAGCAATGGCATAATAGAAATTCTTAAATCAATCTCTTTATTATTAATGTTCACTCTGATTCTGCCGTCTTGCGGTATTCTGGTTTCATCAAGCTTTAAATTAGCTAAAACTTTAATTCTGCCCACGATAGCTCTGTGCACGCTTTTTGGTAAAATTAATGAAGTATGCAAAATACCATCTATTCTATACCTAATCCGGGTTTCAGTTTGCATAGGTTCAATATGTATATCAGAGGCCCTGCCTTCAACCGCGTGCCTGATAATTACGGAAACTATTTTTGATACAGGGGCTGATTTGGTAACTTCTTCAACCTCTTCTTGATTGATTTTTTTACTGGCGCGCTCCAAAACATCTTCTTCCTCTTTAGTTTTTAAAGCGATGGAAACTTCTTTACCTAAAGTTTTATAATGCTTTAAAGCAATCTCAAGACTCAGGGCGGAAATTAAAAAATATTCCGGCTGCAAATTTTCTTCTTTAGCTAAAAAATCTATAGCCTCAATCGCTTTAAAATTTTCCGGATCAACTATGCCTACTTTCATCTTATCCTGAGCGATCTCAAAACAAACAATTTTATAATTTTCAGCGACTTCCACCGGAATTAAATTTAAGACTTGATCAGGAATTTTTACTCCAATCAAGCTATAATAATTTAAATTATAAACTTTGGCTTTAAGTTTTATTAGATCCTCGGCATCAACTAAGCCGCTTTTGATAAACGCTTCTTCCGAATTTTTACCATACTCCGGCAGCTTCTTAATTGCAATTAATTGTTCATCTGTAATTAATTTATTTTGTATTAATAAATTTATTAGCTCCTCCGACTTACTCATAATTATAAAAATTAATTTGGCTTAAAAGGATCTGTTTTGCCGATCTTGGGCTGTTCTTCAATAATCAAAATATTGGCTCGCAAATTTTTAAACTTATCATTGGAAAAAATATTTAAATTAAGATCCTCGTTTTGATTAACTCCGGCGGCTGTTTGACTATCAGCCCCGTCATTTCCCGGAACCATAGCAGGTGGCGCAGCATTATTTAACACCGCCGAGTCGTTAACATTCTCCGGCTTATTGCTGATTAATTGTTTATTTTGATACAACATAAAACCAGTACCGCAGATCATAAAAAAAATAATGGAAAGATAAATTGCTAATTTTTTTGTTGATATTATTTTCTGCATTAACATAAATTTTACTTCAAATAATAACTATAAATATTTAAAAGCGCTGTGTTGTCCTTGGCATTAAAACTTATTTTGGCTATATCAAAAAGTTTTAAATTATTTTCAAAAGTTTTAATTATATTTTTTAAAACTGGATAATTAACAGAGCCCATGCTAATCTCCAATTTAACCAAACCGACTCCTTGCGGCGGTTGATTAAAAATTCCGGCCGGAGGCTCCTTATCTTCTCTTGATTCAACTCTAAGATTAATTTTGCTGTCAATCGTTTGTGGTTCAATTTTTATTGAAAGTAAGATGGCGTTATTTTTTGCGACGATAGATTCAACCTCTTTAATTATAGTGCTCGTATCCCTTCCCGCCGGCACCATAGCGGCAATCTTGGCTTTTCCGTCGTTGCTAATTGATTCGTATGATTTTTTTAAATTACGGATAAAATTTAAATAATTAAGCTTAGTTTCATATTTAATTTGCAGACTATTTTTAGCCTCTTGGTTGGCTTTAGAAATTTGCTGATATTTTGGATAAACTAGCGCAAATAAACCGACAATTAAAATAATAACGCCCAAAGAAAAAACTAAATAATTAAAATAATTTATTAAAAATCCATTGATTTTATTTTTTAAAACTTCGGCTTGCGCCTGTTTTTTATTGGCTTCTTCGCGGATCAGCGAATAATTTTTCATTTCCATAAGAATTAGATTTATTCGGTAAAAATATTTTTAGCAACAGTAAAATTTAAAATAAAACTTACTAAAGATTTATTTTTATCATCTCCTGCCACCAAGTGACCGCCTTCGGCCTCAACTGCGGTTATTTTTTTATTATTTTTAAAAATATTAACTTGTTCGGCAATCCCGTTATAATCAGTGGCTAAGGCATTCATAATATAATTACCGCTGGTGTCACTGTCAAAATTTATAAAATAAACATCTTTGATTGTATTATCTTCCAAAAAATTAAAAAAATTAGTCCAATAAAGATGCTGTGCGAATATTTGAGAAACTGTCTTTAATCGGGCCTGAAATCCAACAATTTCTTTTACGCCAGCCTCTTCTTCTGCGATATTTTGTTCAAGTTCCGCGAATTTTTTGGTTTGAGCCAAATTTTTAACTTGATTACTCTTTTGATAAAATACCAAACCATAATAAATCGCTCCGATGACAAAAATTGGCATTAAAATCGCGCTTGCTAAAATAACAACTTTGGAGCGCAAATCAAAAAAGTTTACCAGCTCCCCTTGAATTAAATTAGTTTCTATAACACGTTGTTTGATTTCATTTTTATGAATAGGCTCTTTCTCTTCAATTTTTATTTCTTTATGTATTTCTTTAACTTCGACCGATTTTTCTTCCTGCCTGATAATTGGTTGAACCAGCGGCGGCTTAACTGCCGCTGGCTTAATTTCTTCCGCCTGCGGCAATTTAATTATTTTAGATACCTTGTCTTTAAAAGCGCTTAAGGCTATAATCTTATTTTTATCTTTTTCTTTTGGCATCGGTTTTGAATATTCATAATGCTTGATTAAATTTAAAACTTTTTCGCGAGACTGTTTAAGTTTGTTTTTATCAATTGCCGAAACAAAATTTTTATCAACCGACTCTTTTTTATTTATAAACGGCAAAAAAGAAAAAATAGAACTTTTAGAACCCTTGGCTTGTTTCATTTCTTTTTCTGGAATAGACCAAGCTAACTTCTCTTTTCTATTGTCTTTATCTTTCGGTTTTTGGTCGTGGTCGTGGTCGTGATTTTTATTGTCTAAAAAATTAATATCAGACATAAAGAATTAATTTTAAATTTCTAATTTTAAATTTATTTTGTTATTCCATTTCCCTAAGCGCTAAACCGATAGCTATGGCCATGCGCGGAGCAATTTCGTCTAAAAGCGGCTTTAAATCCAAGGGACAAGAAATTGTTGACCAAGGATTTCCAGCCACTACATTTATATTTAATATTTTTGACAAATAGTTAGTAAAATTCATAAGCAGGGCTGAACCACCGCTTAAAATAATCTTATCTACCTTTTTATTATTTTTATTTTGGAATAAACTTAGAGCATATTTTATTTCATTTACTATGGGCGAAATACTCTCAATAATTGTTCTTGGGATAGCATTATCGGCCACAGCAAACAAACCTACGCCCAAATCATATTTGAACTGTTCAGCGCGCTCCAAGCCGATATTAAGACTATGACTAATAGCTTTAGTGACTGTCCAGCCGCCAATATTTATACTTCTATTTAAAGTCGGGATGCTTTGATCAATAATCGTAAAACTGGTGGTCTTGGCTCCGATTTCTACCACCATAACCGTTGATTGATCATTGCCCAAAAGAGATCTAATAAGGGCAAAAATCTCTGTTTCCAAACTTAACAAATTTATTTTGGCATGTTGAAAAATTTCAATATATCGTTTAACCAGTGTTCTCGGAGCTCCTGTCAATAAAATTTTAATATTGTTTTTATCCGCGGCTTGATCAGTATTTTCAATTTTTTTCCAGTCTAAAATCATTTCTTCCGGCGGCAAAGGAATAACTTTTTTTGCTTCCCAATTAATGGCCGAGGGTAAATCTTTTTTGTTAACGCCGGCTAAATTTATAATTGAGGAAAAAACCGAAAAACTTGGCAAGGCTGAAACAGCTTTATGGCTAACCACGCCGGCTTCAGCGCAAATTTTATTAATAATATCGGCAATTTTATCCGGATTAGTCTGATCTAAATCATCAAGATTTTCACTAAAACCATAAGTTAAAAGCACGACTTTACCTCCTTGATTTTTTAATTCAACAATTTTAATGCTTGAGCTGCCTATATCTATACCTAAATAACTTTCATTGGAAAAAAATAAACTCATATAAGTAAACAATTAGACTGTAAAAAAATCATTACCATATTTTTGACACTTAGCCCTATTGTATTATATAATTATATAATAATGGCGCTGAAGGGTCAAGAATTTGTAAATAAGCTCTATAATAGTTGTGCCAAATTTATTATACCATAAAATTCTAATTTAACAAAAATATAAATTCCATGGATTTTTTTCAAAAATACAAAAAACTTTTTATTGCCATCTGCTTTGTTTTAATTATTTTTATTTTAGCCTACCTGCTTTACGCGCTTTTTTTTCAATCAAGCCAGGCGCCAGTCCCTACAGCCCCAACCGCCACTAGCAGTATGTCGGGTGGTTTGCCTGTAGCTCAACCAGGAACCGGCCAAATAACGCCTTCTGGGCAACCAATTGGCGGTTTACCCCAAGGCGCAGAACAACCAGCTGGTCAAAGCAGCGCTATGGCCTTAGGCGGTTTGACTCAAACTTCTGAATTAAATCAAACTCCGAGTTTAGCCGCGACTTTATCTGCCAATGGCAATGATCTGCAATATTATAATAAACAAGACGGAAAATTTTACCGCCTAACCAAAGACGGACAAGCCAGCTTGCTTTCAGACACAGTCTTTCATGAAGTGGAAAAAATTACCTGGTCGCCTGATAAAAATAAAGCTATTTTAGAATATCCTGATCAAGCCAAAATTATTTACGATTTTAAAAACAAACAACAAATCAGCCTGCCTAAACACTGGGAAGATTTTAATTTCTCGCCTGATGGCTCAAAAATAGTAATGAAAAGCATGGCTAATGATCCTGACAACCGCTGGCTGGCTATAATTAATAATGACGGCGCCTCGGCGCAAAGAGTAGCGGCCTTGGGTGATAAAGACGACACGGTTTATCCTTCATGGTCGCCCAATAATCAGACCGTGGCCATGTATACCGAAGGGGTAAGCTATGACCAGCAAAAAGTGTATTTTGTCGGCTTAAACAATGAAAATTTCAAAGCTTTAACCATTGAAGGCCGGGGCTTTGACCCCAAATGGGCGCCTAAAGGCGATTATTTGCTTTACAGTGTTTATTCCAGCAGTAGCGACTTAAAACCAGAGCTTTGGATTGCCAATGCCCAAGGAGAAAATATTGGAACCGGCCGGGTTAAACTTGATATTCAAACATGGGCGAATAAATGCGTTTTTTCTTCCAAAACAAATATTTACTGCGCTGTTCCGGAAAGTCTTGAACAAGGCGCTGGTCTATTTCCTGATTTAGCTAAAAATACCAAAGATAATTTATATATGCTTGATACTCAAACAGGCTTAAAAAAACTAATAGCAATACCTGACGGACACTTTACAATGTCTAACCTAATTGTTTCAGATAATGATTATTATCTTTACTTTACTGATGAAAATACCGGAACATTGCATAAAATAAAATTGAAATAATTTTAAATTTTAATT
>JAHJXD010000012.1 GCA_018827685.1 Patescibacteria group bacterium | reverse complement strand
CGGTTTTACCCTTGTTTTACTTTTCGTTTTTTTCGGTTTTTCCATAATTATGCCGATTATCAATTTTTTATTTAAACTGATTGTGGGAATATAGCTCCTGTGGGAATATAGCTCCTTGACCGTTTTTTTTTCTTATGTTAAATTCAAGATAAGTAATTTATCCCACGATTTTACGTGGTAAAATTTTACATCTCCTGAAATATCGAGGTTTGTTTTAGTTATTATTAATTTGTATATATTTTAATATGCCAACATTCAATCAATTAGTCCATAAAGGCAGAAAGACATCTAAAATTAAATCCAAGTCGCCGGCGTTGCAATCAACGTTAGATACTTTACATAGAAAAAGAACAGAGTTGTCTAAAGGAGCTCCGTTTAAGCGCGGAGTTTGTTTAAAGGTAACCACGACTACGCCAAAAAAACCTAATTCGGCTTTGAGAAAAATTGCTCGCGTACGTTTATCAAACGGCATGGAAGTAACTGCCTACATTCCTGGTATTGGCCATAATTTGCAAGAACACTCTATTGTTTTACTTAAAGGCGGTAAAACTAAAGATTTGCCCGGCGTTAGATATAAAATAATTCGCGGTGTTTATGATACGCAAGGAGTTGAAGGCCGAAAGCAGAGCCGTAGTTGTTATGGGGCTAAAATGCCTAAAAATTAATAAATCTCGCAACTCGCAACTTACAACTCAAAACTCACAACCCGTAACCCGTAGCTCGTAACCCGTAGCTCGTAACTCGTAAAAGTTTATTGAGTTGTGAGTTGCGAGTTGTGAGTTGCGAGCCACGAGTTACGAAAAATACTATGAGAGGAAAACCAGTTACAAAAAGAAAAATACAAGTAGACGCAAAATATAGCGATTCGGGGATTGCTAAGTTTACTAATTATATAATGAAACGCGGCAAAAAAACCGTAGCGCAAAAAATTGTCTATACTTGTTTGGATATTATTAAAGAAACTTCCAAGCAAGACCCTAGGCATGTTTTTAATAAAGCTTTAAAGCAGGTTAGCCCGCTACTTGAAATTCGCGGCCGTCGTATTGGCGGCGCTAATTACCAGATTCCATTTCAAGTTAGGGGTGAACGCCGCTTTAATTTAGGTTGTCGCTGGATTATTAATGCGGCTCGAGCCAGAAAAGGCAAGCCCATGGCGGAAAAATTAGCTATTGAAATTCTTGATGCGGCTAAAGGCGAAGGCGCGGCCGTTAAAAAAAGAGCTGAAGTTCATCGCATGGCTGAAGCCAATAAGGCCTTCGCGCATTTCGCCAGGTAATTAATCTCGCAACCCGCAACCCGTAACCCGTAACCCGTAACTCGTAGCTCGTAACTCGTAACTCGTAACTCAGAGTTGCGAGTTACGGGTTGTGAGTTTTGAGTTATGAGATACACATTATGCCCAGAGAATATTCACTAGAAAAAACTAGAAATATCGGCATTATCGCGCACATTGACGCTGGCAAAACCACGGTTAGCGAGCGTATTCTTTTTTATACGGGTAAAAAACATAAAATTGGCGAAGTGCATGAAGGCGCGGCCGAAATGGATTGGATGGAACAGGAACGGGAACGCGGTATTACTATAACTAGCGCGGCCACGACTTGTTTTTGGAAAGATTGCCGCATTAATTTGATTGATACTCCCGGCCACGTGGATTTTACAGCTGAAGTTGAACGTTCTTTGCGCGTCTTAGACGGCGGCGTGGTGGTGTTTGATGGCGTAGCAGGAGTAGAGCCGCAATCAGAAACGGTTTGGCATCAGGCGGATAAATATAATGTGCCTCGCATCGCTTTCATTAATAAAATGGATAGAACTGGCGCGAATTTTTATGCTGATTTAGAATCAATTGATAAAAGATTAACTAAGCATGCTTATCCGATTCAATTGCCAATCGGCGCCGAAGATAAATTTTTAGGCATCATAGATTTATTTGAAAGAAAGGCGCGTTTTTTTTTGGATGAGTTAGGCACTAAATGGGAAGATCGTGAAATTCCTGATGATATGAAAGCTAAAGTTGAAGAATATCGATCTAAATTAGTTGAAGCCATCGTGGATAATGATGAAATTTTAATGAATAAATATTTGGCAGGTGAAGAAATTGCTATTTTAGATTTAAAAAAAGTTTTGCGCCAAGCTGTCAATAATAATAAAATTGTGCCAGTGCTTTGCGGCAGCGCTTTAAAAAATAAAGGCGTGCAATCTTTACTTGACGCGGTGGTTGATTATTTACCTTCACCCTTAGAAGTGCCGGCGATTACCGGCTTTGACCCTGATGATAAAGAAAAAATTATCGCGGTTAAGCCGTCTGACGTTGAACCTTTTGCGGCCTTAGCTTTTAAAATTGCCACTGATCCATATGTGGGCAAGCTTTGTTTTATAAGAGTTTATAGCGGAGTTTTACAATCAGGCTCTTATGTTTTAAATACTACTACCGGCAATAGAGAAAGAATCGGCCGGATTGTTAGGATGCATGCTAATCACCGCGAAGAAGTCCAGGAAGTATATTCAGGAGAAATCGCGGCCGCTATCGGCTTAAAAAGTACGACTACGGGCAATACCTTATGTGATGAAAGCCGACCATTGGTTTTAGAATCTATTACTTTTCCTGAACCGGTTATTCATATCGCCATTGAGCCGAAAACTAAAGCCGATCAGGAAAAAATGGGAATGGCTTTATCAAAATTAGCCGAAGAAGATCCGACTTTTAGAGTAAGAGGCGACGAAGAAACCATGCAAACTATTATCGGCGGCATGGGAGAATTACATTTAGATATTATTGTTGATAGAATGAAGCGCGAGTTTAAAGTTGAAGCTAATGTGGGCAAGCCTCAAGTAGCTTATCGCGAAACCATTAAAAAATCGGCTGAAGCTGAAGGAAAATATATTAAGCAATCAGGAGGGCGCGGTCAATACGGCCATTGCTGGCTTAGAGTTGAACCTAATGAAGCTGGTAAAGGATTTGAATTTAATGACGAAACCAAAGGAGGATCAATTCCGCGCGAATATATACCGGCGATTGAAAAAGGCGTTAAAGAAGCTTTGGATAAAGGCGTTGTAGCCGGTTATTCAATAGTTGATATTAAAGTGGCCGTGTTTGACGGTTCTTATCATGAAGTTGATTCTTCAGAAGCGGCTTTTAAGATCGCCGGCTCCATTGCTTTTCAGCAGGCTTGCCGCCATGCCACTCCGATTATTTTAGAACCAATTATGAAAGTTGAAGCAGTGACGCCCGAAGAATTCATAGGTGAAGTTATTGGCGACCTTAACTCAAAAAGAGCGCAAATTGAAGAAATGGGAGATCGAGCCAATGTTAAGTTTATTAAAGCTAAAGTTCCTTTGGCTGAAATGTTTGGTTATGCCACGCAACTAAGATCTATGACTCAAGGCCGAGCCAGCTATAGTATGGAATTTGGGTATTATGCTGAGGCGCCGAGAAATGTAGTAGACACGATTATAGCGGGAAATAATAAATAGGGACTGTCGCCGAATGCCATATATGAAAATTTCTATCCGAAAGAGCATTGGGCCACAGTCCCAACTAACTTAACCTAAAAAATATGAACGAACAAGAACAACCAAAAATAAAGAAGGAGGATCCAGAAGAAATACGACACGAAAAAGTGATGGGAAGACTTCGAAAGTTGAAGAAAGAATGGGAAGAAGTGGAAAAAGTAATAAAGAATGCAGAGCAAGTTCTTGACGACTTAATTGCAGCAGAAGAAGGCAAAGAATAGTTGAAAAATGATCCGAACTACTGAAAAATACTGAAATACGTTGAAATTACACTGAAAAATACATGGGTAAATTTAGTATTTTTGGTGTTTTTTAGTGGCGCAAGCTTGACATTTGGTTGGGTAAAAATATATAATGTTAATATTAGAACTTATATATGCAGAATCAATTACAAAAAGCGATTAGTTTAGCAAAAAAAACCGGCGACAAATTGATTGTTTTTGATAGTGCAAAACCAGATAATGTATTTGTCGTGTTGTCGCTTAAAGATTATGAAAATTTGGTTTTAGGCAAAAGTGAAATTAGAGGTTTGACAGAAGATGAACTACTTGATAAAATAAATCGTGATATTGCAATTTGGAAAAGTGATCAAAAAGATCAGGGTGAAATGGAAAATATTGATATGATTCCAGATTATTTTAGAGAATTGCCGGATAAAGAAGAAAATTTTGAAACAGCAATAAAAAGAGCTGGTAAAAGTTGGTCAATTCCTTCGAAAAGAAAAATTGCCGCTGAAGAAATAATTGAGGAAGATCGGCAGTATTTGGAAGAATTGGCATTTTAACCCCTGCGAATCAACGAATTTACTAAATATAATAATTAAACACGGCTGGGAGCCCGGCCTATTTAAATAACAAGGGCAAATAACCCAGTCCCAATTTTTGTGGCATTTTTGTAAAAAATTGGAACCGGGGCCGTTAAGGAAATATAAATATGGCAGAAAAATTTGAACGCACAAAATCCCACGTTAACGTGGGAACAATCGGCCACGTTGATCATGGCAAAACAACCTTGACCGCGGCTATGCTTAAAGTACTTAAAAGCAAGGGCTTTAAAGCTTCGGAAAAAAGTGTTGACCAGATTGACGCGGCTCCGGAAGAAAAGGCTCGCGGCATTACTATTGCTACTTGCCATGTTGAGTATGAAACTGAAAAAAGGCATTATGCTCATGTTGATTGTCCTGGACACGCTGACTATGTTAAGAACATGATTACTGGCGCAGCTCAAATGGACGGAGCCATACTCGTAGTAGCGGCTACTGACGGGCCAATGCCTCAAACCAGAGAACATATTGTGCTTGCCAGACAAGTCGGCGTGCCTTATATAATTGTTTTTTTGAATAAATGCGATATGGTTGAAGATAAAGAATTAATTGATTTAGTTGAAGAAGAAATCCGCGATTTGTTAAAAAAATACGAATTCCCTGGCGATGTCACTCCGATCATTAGAGGTTCGGCTTTAAAAGCTTTAGAAAATCCCAACGGTGAATACGGTCAGGCGATTATGGATTTAACTAAAGCTTTGGATGAATATATCCCTGAACCGAAACGCGATACTGATAAACCGTTTTTAATGCCGATTGAAGATATTTTTTCAATTGAAGGACGCGGCACCGTGGTTACTGGCAGAATTGAAAGAGGTATAATTAAAGTAAACGAAGAAGTTGAAATAATCGGTTTGCGCGATACGCAAAAGACCGTGGTTACCGGCATCGAAATGTTTAATAAATCCTTGGACGAAGGACGAGCAGGAGATAATGCCGGGCTATTACTTCGAGGCACAAAAAAGGATGAAGTTGAAAGAGGTCAGGTTTTGGCCAAGACCGGCACAGTTACTCCTCATACTGAATTTGAAGGTGAAATTTTTATCTTAACCAAAGAAGAGGGCGGACGCCACAAACCATTTTTTAAAGGCTATAAACCTCAATTCTATATTCGCACGACTGATGTTACAGGAGAAGTTGAATTGCCTGAAGGCACTGAAATGGTTATGCCCGGAGACACTGTAAGCTTAAAAATTAAATTAATTGCGCCAATCGCGTTGGAAGAAAAACAAAGATTTGCTATTCGTGAAGGCGGTAAAACCGTGGGCGCCGGAGTGGTTACTAAGATTATTAAATAGTTTCTGTGTAAAAATTAATTTAATAAATATATACTTTCCGATACAATGAAATAAACCGCAGGATTTCTATTTAAAGGGACTGTCGCCCAATGCCATATTCGGCATAAATTTCCAAATTTCGGTAAATTTTTATCTAAAATTTCCTCGAAATTATGAAAATTTATAGCTGAAAGAGCATTCGGTCACAGTCCCTTAATTTGTTTGAAAATTAAAAATAATAGATACATAAAAGTTAATAATATTGTTAACTATGTTGAATCAATATTTAATTGAAAAATTAGCTCAAAAGTTAAAAATTATAATGGTCCCATAAAATTAGACAGTTATTTTTTTAAAATGAGATGTAAATGGTATAATAATCTAGTCTAAGTCCGACTTCCAGTATTTCCAAAAACCGTTTTCAGCCAAAACCGTGAAAAAATAATGAATTTTGCTAGTTTTTCACGGTTATGTTGACAAAAGCGCGAAAATGTCTATAATTTAAGTATATGGCAAAGATATTAAATGTTTTTAATAAAATAAATTTTCTTCGCGAACGATACTATAAAGCGTCTACGAGTAAAGACGCATTACTTAAGCTTATCGCTGAAACAGAAATTGCTGAACAAGTATATAACTCAAATGCTATAGAAAATAGCACACTGTCTCTTGATGAGACAGAAAAAATACTTTTACAAATTGATTTGGATAGATTTATTAGTGAAAGAGAACTTTTTGAAGCTAAAAATTTGGCGCGAGTTGTCGCGTATGTAAACAAAAAAGCCAAAGAGCAAGAACTTACAATTGAAATAATTTTGTTGCTTCATAAAATACTGATTTCAAATATTCGTGATGATATTGCCGGAAGGTTTAGAAAAAATAATGAATATGTTCGAGTAGGAAATTATATTGCTCCAAATCCCAAAGAAATAGTTGATCGCATTGGGAAAATGTTAATTGAGTATAATGCCGCAAGTCATGAAAATATTATTAAGCGAATAGCAAGATTGCATCTTGTTTTTGAAAATATCCATCCATTTATTGACGGCAATGGTCGCATTGGACGCGTTATTAATAATTATTTGCTTATACGAGAGGGGTTTGTTCCGATAAATATTAAATTTATTGATAGAAAAAACTATTATGAAGCGTTTAAAGAATTTGATAGAAAAGATACAACAACCATAATGGAAGAAATAGTTGGAAAGGCGCTTACGAACAGTTATTATAAACGATTGGCATATTTGGAAAATAAAAAAATTATTACTCTCAAGGATTACGCAAAAGAAAATAAACTTTCCCATTCTAATCTTATCAATAAAGCCAACAGGCAAACCATAGAAGCTTTTTTAGAAAAAAATATTTGGAAAATTGGCGTTTAGTAATCAATAAAACAATAAAACAAAAAAACAAAAAATATGTTTAATAAAAAATTTCGTGTCCGTGTCAAATCATTTAATCATGACACCAAAACCTCTTTTTTATCCATCCTGGAAAATGACACTAAAGAAGGGTTCAATTTGTTAGTTGAATTAATGTTTTCTCGACCTTTTTTCTGTTGATAAATTTTGTAAAGATTAT
>JAHJXD010000100.1 GCA_018827685.1 Patescibacteria group bacterium | reverse complement strand
GAAAATTCCGGATGATCAAAAAGATAACGACTGAATTCCGCGCTCAGTTCAATATTGAGTTCCACAAGGTTCCGATTTTCATTCATCTTCCGAATCCTCCACAAATGCACGCTTGTAGAAAAGCCAATTCGATTTCAAATCGCTTTCCGCAAATGAAAGTGCATCGTTATAATCCTGGTTAAACAACGGCGTTTTTTGCCACGCGGCATTTTTTAAATCGACCACAAACTGATTTTTTCGATATAGATGAAATCTTTCGTATTTCCTGTGTAAAGCTGGAGATCGCGGTTTATTGAAGTTGCGGCAATTAAGGCATCCGGTATCTGCAGACCGTGGCTTTTTGCGTATCGTTCAATGAGTTCTGAGGCCGCAACGGAGATTGCTTCGTCTATTTGAAATATTCGAATAGATGACAGATGACGTTTGATCTTCTTTAGTTCGGCCTTGTGCAAAGCGCCATAATAAAGCTCCATTACCGTGACGACGCTGACGGCTATCCGCTCCAGACCGATTTTCTCTATCGTTTGAATGACAACAGGATTCTTTTTCAGAGCTTCAATGATGACGTTCGTGTCGCACAGAATCATAGGTGCATTACCGCCATGCTTTTTGCCTGATATCCGCAAGCGAGATGTCGCGATTTTCCCATAGACCAAACAACTTCCTCAAATCGCCATGTCTCGATAGTCCTGAAGCTCCTTTTGCTTCTCTTTCAACTTCAATGAAATTAATTTCGTTCAATACGCTCATCAGCGCATTTAATTTTGCGTCATCTTTGACGTGAATAACTAACCTTTGCATGGACACCTCCCTTAAGTTCGGGTTCCTATCTTACAGAAAAAATAAGGACGGATACCCTAATCCAAAACCGAAATAAGCCTCTCCAATGATTTGACATGCGCTAAAGTCGCCTTAATCATATAACCCTGTTTGGGATGCGTCAACATTATTTTGGGGGTCAGTATTTTGGGGGTCAGGTCTTTAAATTTAGCGTTTTGCATGGGGGCGTTATCGTTAAAATGGTGTTGTTGCGACATCGGTCAGGAATTGTTTGATCTCTTCATCAGAAACCGGTTGAACGACAAAGTCCACTTTTTCAGAATAGTCTACATCCTGAAAGTAACAGAGCTGTTCCCGGAAGAGTTTCTCGTTGTAATAGGCGCTGAAAAGGTCTTTTGATTTTTCCGAAATCTGCGCAAGGGAAAAGTGATCCCTCAACAAAATATAGAGGTCCACATAGTCTTTCCATTTCGCTCTGCCGCCGAGGGCATGAGCCTTCATGGCAGCAAGGGTCAGGAGGTCCGGCATATGGATGATCTGGTCAAAATCTACTGGCGCGTCAATCCGATATGGATAGGAAAAGAACGTAAGCTTGACACCATGAATGACAAGATGGATCTGTTCGGAATCTTCAAAAAGGATATCGGATACCGGGAATTTATGGCGGTCGATGATCCTCTTGATGGATTGCTTTTTAATCCTGCCGGAGGTGAACAGATCAAAATCGATGGAGCGCCGATGCCCGAGATAAAGTGCGATGGCTGTGCCGCCGACCAGATAATAATCCCGCGAGAATTCTTTGACCAGAGGCAGGAGTTTAACCTGATTTGCCGTCAGAATATTTGTGAACATGATTACTTACGTAATTCTATGCATGCCGATGAAAATATTGTCGAAAAAAATGAACCGTCCGCGGCCGGTAATTGATTCGACGGCCCGATGTCTGCCGGTTGAAGATTTCAGCTACTTTTTCGATTCCATAATAATCAAAAAGTTGCCTGACCGTATCCTCATTGCCGTTACTGAGCACAGACTCCACGATGGCGTCGTGGCTGAGTGACGCTATCTCTTTCTCAGGCACCCACCAGAAAAGATACTTTATCATGGGGGTCAGGTCTTGAATTTTAGCGTTTTTCATACAAATCCCTTGCGCTTCAGAATATTGAGATAGTCCTCATATGTCAGAGGACACGCGAGCAAATCCTTAAAGTCCTTCTCAGACAGCTTCAACTGGCCGCGAATTTTATGCATGATCTTGTCGGGCAGATCGCCTTTCCCATGCGAATAATGAACCCTGAGAATCTTTTTTGTCGCTGACGGTCAGCCATCCGTAGTTATGTCCCGTCGAGCGAACTTGCAGCGACAACTTATTGAATATTCTCTCGATATCAACTTTTTTCATGGATCGTTATCACGGAGTCGAGATAGCCCAGCCATTTTTCAGGCAAGATTCCCAGATTGTTCCGATTTGCCCTTAGATCTTTATAGAGCTCAACGATCTCATCGCATAGACCATTGATGGCCTCAAATTCGGTGTCGGCATAGGCAAAGGCTTCAATGTCATCCAGGGAGGCAATGACAGTGTCTTCATCCGTTTCAATTGAGATGTAAATCGGCCGGTTTAGGGTATAGCCCGATTTTTTCAACGAATTTATCGGCACAATACGACAGCGGCCTTCAACTGCCTTGATGAGATTCTTGGAGAAATCCCGGTACTGTTCATTCGTTAAAATATCCGTTTGCACGGCAACACCTCCTTTGGGGAAAAGCGGGGTCAGGTCTTTAAATTTAGCGTTTTGCATGGGGGGAATTCTCCTGATGCCCGGCGAGTTCTTTCTCGATCGCTGCGAGCCTCAATTGCATCCCCTCAAACTGTTGCTTGAGTTCCCGAAACCTTGTCTCGATAACTTTGCGATTCTTTATATCTCCGTCCAATTGATCCTCGATGCGTTTCAGGCCATGAGTGATCGTATGATATTCGTCCTCGAGACGATCGAATTGTTTATAGACGGAATCAAAATGCCCGAGCACATCGATGAATCTCTCTCCTTGCTCCGACTGCACTTTTTTGATCTCGGAAAATTCGGGCGCCAAAATCTTTTCGTAGAAGTCAATGAGGGCTTCGGAAATCTCTTTTTTCATGGTGTTCACCGTTGGGGGTCAGGTCTTGAAATTCTGAGTGCTTAGTGCTGAGGGCTGAGGGCTGAGGGCTGAGGGCTGAGTGCTCAGCAGCCATTTCCACAGCGGAACGATGACGATGTCGCCGCTGTCGGTCTTTTCGATCCCTTCCTCATCCTCGGAGATCACCGTCAGCCGCTCCGCGTTGAGCGCCTCGGCGGCCTCGCACAGGGAGCGGATTTCCCGCCGGCGGGTGTTCGGATCGGCAAGGGACGTGCAAACCTGGATCGCCTCGGTGATCCGGAGCCCATCCTTGACGACGAAATCCACCTCCCGGCCCCGTGCCGATTTCCAGTAGAACACTTCGCCACCGCGCCGCTTCAGCGCCAGAAAAACAATATTTTCAAAGAGATGTCCGATGTTGCGCGAGAACCGGAAACTGACGGCGCCAGCGAGGGCCGTGTCCACGCAGTAAACCTTGGACGGGTTGTAGATCTGCCGCTTGAGGGAGTAATCGAACAGATCGATGAACTGGAAGAGGTACACGTCGGCCAGGGCGCCGAGATAATTCTTCACCGTGTTGACGCTCCGGACGCCGATGAGGTTGCCCAGGTTCCGGTAGCTCTGGACGGATCCCGGATGGGCCGCCAGGAAAAGGGATAGTTCTTTGATCTCCTTGATATTCTTGATGGCATAGCGGGCGATGACGTCGCGGTAAAGGATATCACGCCAGTACTGCTCCAGGAGGGTTGCATCGCCCGTTCGCGCGACCTCCGGAAACCCCCCAATCTCCACATATTCCGCGAAGAGCCGCCGTATCTGCGATTTCGTTTCGGGACGGTGGAGACTCCGATCGAGGTCGCGATCTTCGAAGCTCAGGCCTTTGAGGGTGAGAAACTCGCGAAACGAAAAGGGCCAGACGGCGACCTGCCGATGTCTCCCCGTGAGGGCCGTCGCGACCTCCGGCGAGAGAATGGCTGCGTTGGAACCGGTGACGAAAATCCGGACGTCCTCGAACTCGTAGAGGCGATTGAGCCACCGCTCCCAGCCAGGAATTCGCTGGATCTCGTCGAGGAAGAGGTATTGCCGCCCCCGGGGATTTTCGAGTTCGAGGAAGGATTCATAGAGGGGCGCGAAGTCCTGGGCGGTGAAGGACAAAAAGCGTTCGTCGTCGAAATTCAGGTAGAGGATGTCGGCCGGGGCGACGTCGCCCCGCGCCAGAAGATCCCTGCAGATCAGCCGCAGGAGGGATGATTTGCCGCTGCGGCGGACTCCCGTGACGAGGATGATTTCCCGCTGGAGAAGAAAACGGGCGATCTCGGTCTGCACTTCCCGCCGGACGAGGTCGCGGCGCCCCAGGAAGCGTTCCTTATGCCCAATGATAAGTTCTTTGAATTTTTCCTTTTCCATACGGATTATGTGCCTATTTCATTGCCATTGCACGATATATCATTTTATATTGCATTGCAAATGAAATTTATGGGGGTCAGGTCTTGAAATTCTTAGTGCTGAGTGCTGAGTGCTGAGTGCTGAGTGCTGAGTGCTGAGTGCTGAGGGCTGAGGGCTGAGGGCTGAGTGCTGAGGGCTGAGGGCTTCAAATTTGCTGATCGTTGCTTTTACTCAGGCCTCAGCACTCAGTCCTTGCCTTTACTCAGTCCTCAGCACTCAGCACTCAGTAGTTTTGGGGGTCAGGTCTTTAAATTTAGCGTTTTGCGTCTGTAGCTGGGGTCAGTGTGCTGATGTTTCCAGCCATTGCCATAATGGCATCAACCGGATCGGGCGCTCGGCATCCTG
>JAHJXD010000011.1 GCA_018827685.1 Patescibacteria group bacterium | reverse complement strand
TTCGGCATAAATTTCCAAATTTCGGTAAATTTTTATCTAAAATTTCCTCGCTAATATATCCATATTCCCTCAAAAATTTTATAAAAAATTTCCTCGAAATTATGAAAATTTCTATCCGAAAGAGCATTCGGCGACAGTCCCAATTAAAATAAATTAAATAACACAATTATATTAATTTTTACACTTTTATTACTACTGGCAAGACCATGGGTCGGCGCTTAGTTTGGCTGAACAAAAATTGTCCAACATCATTCCTGATTTTATTTTTTACATAATCATTATCTGCCGGCGTACGCGGATTATGGTCTTTAACGATTCTTTTAACTTTCATTCTGGTCTTTTGGATTAATTCTTTATTTTCTTTCATATAAACAAAGCCGCGTGAAATAATATCCGGATTACCAATAGTATTGCCGGTTTTAGCGTCAATAGTAGCGATTATTACAATCATGCCGTCTTCAGCCATAACTCGGCGGTCGCGCAAAACAATATTAGAAACATCGCCCACGCCCAAGCCGTCAACCATGACATAATCGGTTAAAACTTTATCTTTAGTAAGGTTGCCGGAAACTTCACCGTTGGCCGCTTTATAAAATTCAATAATTTGACCGTTATCAGCCACTAATATTTTATTTTTTGCAATCCCAACCTGCTCGGCTAATTCAGCGTGAGCGCGCAACATATAATGATTACCCTCAATCGGCATAAAATATTCCGGTTTAATTAAACGCATCATTAGCTTTAAATCTTCCTGCTTGGCATGACCGCCGGCGTGCACATCCATCATCTCATAATTAATCACTTTGGCTCCTTGACGAACCATTGAATCCATTAAAGTCTGAATGCTCCTCTCATTTCCCGGAATGACTGAAGAAGAAAAGATAACCGTATCTCCGGTTTTTAAATTTATGCTACGATGTTCATTGTTGACTACGCGCGTTAAAAAAGCGCTACTTTCCCCTTGGGCGCCGGTGCCGATAATAATAATTTTATTGTCTGGCAAACGGCTTAGTTCATGGTCTTCAACTATAATTCTAGGATTAAATTTAAGATAACCGATTTGATGGGCGATATCAACATTATCATTCATGCTTCTGCCCTGAAGATTTATCCGGCGGCCGAATTTTTCCGCCAAATCAAAAAGTTTTTGCACGCGACTTAACTGCGAAGCGAAAGTTCCAATAATTATCCGACCTTCAAGCTTCTCAAAAATTTTTCCCATTTCATCGCCGATGGAAGATTCGGAAATCTGATAGCCGACATGCGTGGCATCGGTTGAATCTGATAATAAAAGCAAAACGCCGGCACCGCCAATTTGCGCGACCCAATTTAAATCCGCCGGCTTATCATTAACCGGTGAATAATCTATTTTAAAATCTCCGGAATGGATAATCGTGCCTACGGGTGTATGGATAATAATGGCAAAACAATCAGGGATTGAATGATTTACTCTTAAGGCTTCCACTCTGAAAAATTTGCCTAGCTGTAATTTTGAATCTTCATTTATTTCCTGAATATTAAGTTTAGGGCATTTGCCGAATTCCTCAACTCTTTTTCTGACTATACCGGCAGTTAATTTGCCCATAAACATATTCGGGTTGCCTAATCTGCCCATTAAATGCGGAATGCCGCCAATATGATCATAATGGCCATGCGTAATAATTACTCCCTTGATCCAATCTTTTTTATCGTCTAAATAGTCTACATTAGGGATAATGTAGTCAATGCCCGGCATATCTTCTTCTGGAAACTGCAAACCCATGTCAACAATAATAATTTCTTTGTCATACTCAAACACGGTCATGTTGCGGCCAACTTCTTCAAGTCCGCCTAAAACAATAACCTTTAATTTATTTTCCGATGGCGCAAAACCAGAAATTTTTACTCCCGGAGCATCAAAGCACTTATGCGATAAGCCTGCGTCTGTTTTAGAAACAACCATCGGTTGTCTTCTATTTCTTGATTTATATTTTGTAATCATACAGTTTTTCGTTTTTAGGGACTGTCCCTTTTTAATTAATTGTTATGTGCCGAAGAGAGGACTCGAACCTCCATGGAGTTGTCCCCCACTAGCTCCTGAAGCTAGCGCGTCTGCCAATTTCGCCACTTCGGCAATAAAATATCTAACGAGGTGAAGCTATCGCGTCTGCCAGTTCCACCATGTCCTCATGTTGAAAAGCGACGCGACAAATATGCGGTTCACATTATGAGTTGTGCACTATGAGCTTTTTACCAAATAATTTTTTTGCCAGTATTTATATACCACTGGTCGATATTGCCGAAACGATCACTGGGTAAAATAATACTTCTAATATTAAAGCCTTTAATTTTTTTTGATTGAACATAAGTATAATTAGGACTATAGAGAAATATGGCCGGCTCATCTTCGGCGATAATTTTTTGGAACTTCTGATATTTCTCCTTGCGCACTTTAAGATCAGAACTTAAACGCCCGTCTTCTAATAATTTATCAACTTCTTTATTGGCATAATCGGCGATATTTAAACCTGATTGGCCAATCTGCGAAGAATGCCAGAAGCCGTAAGGGTCTGGATCAGCGCCTGTCATTTCTCCAAAAATTAAGCCGTTGAAATTTCTT
Organism: Patescibacteria group bacterium; assembly: GCA_018827685.1. Classification (GTDB taxonomy): domain Bacteria; phylum Patescibacteriota; class Patescibacteriia; order Patescibacteriales; family GWC2-42-12; genus JACPHD01. The sequence goes on along the minus strand of JAHJXD010000011.1, from coordinate 11,303 downwards.
GATTTAATAACACCGGCTTGAATCTGATTGACCGGCACCAAATTAATTTCAGTTTTTACGTTAATATCATTCCAAAATTTAGCGATTAATTCAGCCACCTGGCCGTACTCTTGATTATCTGCCGTAACTAACGTTATGATTAAATAATTATTGTCTTTTATAAGCCATTTGCCTGTGCCCATTTTTATTTTAGCCTCAGCTTGTTTTTTTATAATTTCATCTTGATTGGTTAAATCCACCTGAGCTTGAGTAATGTCCTTGGCGGTTAATTCTATAATTTTCCAGCCAGCCTCAGCTAATAAACGGTCTGAAGTTGTCGCGTTATAATCATATTTTTTAATCTCATTATCATAGGCGAAGCCGTTAGGCAATATCGGCCCGTCGACAATGCGAGCATTCCCTGCCATAACTTCATTAATTATTTTATTTTTATCAATTGAATAAGCTAAAGCTTGGCGCACCCTTTTATCTGTTAAAGCCGAGTTGGATTTAGAATTAAAAAATATTGCCGAGAATTTTGGCAGGCTTAAATTGTAAAAATTTAAAGAATCTTGCGCTACCACCTGATTTTTATCCTGTTCCGGCAAATAACTAAGGCCGTCAATTAAATTATTATTCAAAGCCGAGATAACCTCTTCCAAATTACCAAAAAGTTTAAAGTTGACAGTGTTAATATGAGCCTTGGAACCATAGTAACTTTCATTGCGAATTAAAATATAAGTTCTAAGATTACCGGATTTATCTTTTACCAATGATTTAAATTTGTATCTGCCTGAGCCAACCGGCTTTAAATTTAATTCTGCCAAGCTGGCTGAAGTCGGTTCAATTTGCTGCCAAAGCTCCTGGGGTAAAATGCCAAAACTTAATAAATCTAAAAAAGCCGCGTATGGTTCGGTTAAATTAAACTTAATGGTTTTATCGTCAACCTTAGAGATCTCCACACCAGTAAAAGCTGTTCGCAAAGGCGATTTATACCTAATATTTTTTATAGCCTCAAAAGTAAAAATCACATCATCAACAGTGACTGAGTTGCCATTATGCCAAATCGCGTCTGATCTGACTTTTATTGTATAAACTTTGCCATCAGGACTTATTTTATACTCTTGAGCCAAGTCATTTACTAACTCAACGTTTCCATTTCTTTTAAACAGTGAAGAATAAACTAATTCGGCAATATCGCTATCAAGATCGCTGAAGCTTGAATACAAAGGATTAATATATTTTATTGAACCGATAACGCCTTCAATATAATCGCCACCGTCAATTGGGATAACTTGTAAATGTGTTTTATAGAATCTGGCGGCTGAAAATATCGAGCTAAAAAGAATAATCGCCAAACAAACGCCAATAGCTAATTGTTCGGTCGGATTTAAATATTTTTTAACATACTTAAGTTGCTTAAAACTTGGCCACCTTGATTTAGCTAAAGAAAAAACTAATTTTTTGTCCAGTTCCTCCTGCGCTTGCTCACGCGAAAAAATATTCTTGAAACCCTTAATTTTGTTGAAAAATTGAATTATTTTATTTTTTAATGAGTTCACTTTTATACAATTAAAATAATAGCTAACGAAATCGAAAAGAATAAAATAGCTAAAACTATAGTTGCAATGAATAATTTTTTTTCTATGCCTCTTTTAGTCCGATAAATATTTCCTGTGCCGCCAAAAACGCCTGATAACCCAATTCCGCGATTCTGTAAAAGAATGGCTAACATCAATAAAATCGCTATAATAATTTGTACTATTTGGAAATTTCTCATTATTTTTGTCCTAAAATTTGTCCTAAAATTTTAATCAAGACATTTTTATTATTAACCGCTAAATCGGCTAAAATTTTTCTGTCCACTTCAATCTGATTAATTTTTAAAAGATGAATGAATTTCGAATAAGACAAGCCATGCTCTTTGGCAAAAGCGCTAATTTTTATTTGCCATAAAGCTCTATTGTCGCGCTTTTTTAAGCGGCGATCAATATAAGAGCGAACCCCGGCTTTAACCACGGCCGTTGAAGCGGCGCGCATTAAATTTTTTCTGCCCCATTTATAACCTTTGGCTTTTTTAAGTAAATTTCTTCTTTTTTTAAGATGTGTTATTGCTCTCTTAACTCTTGGCATAATTATATGGCATTAATTGTTTTATTATTCTTCTTTGGGCATTGGAAATACCTATGTCTCGGCGCTTATTTCTGGTAACTTTACCTGATTCACGCGTGTTAAAATGATCTTGACCGGCCTTTCTCTTTAAAATCTTTTCATTTTTGGTCACTTTAAAACGTTTGACCGTGGCTTTATGAGTTTTTATTTTCGGCATATGCTATCTTTAAACAAAAAACAGGTAAAATACCTGGTTTTTATATTCTTGATTATTGCTTATTTATCAATATTATATTAAATCTTCCTCCCTGTTTTGTCAAGCCTTGCTCTATTTCCATGCTTAGTCCTGGCGTAGCTTTAAGTTTTTGATAAAATTTTTTCATAATCTCTTCGGCCTTTTCCGGATGTTGACGTTCCCGTCCTTTTAAAATCAATTCCAATTTTAATTTATCGCCTCTTTCCAAAAATTTCTTGGCTTGTTCAAATCTGAAATCAAAATCATGTTGGCTGATTCTAACAGATAACCTAATACCTTTTATTTCCACTTTTTTTTGTTTAACTTTTTGCTTTTGCGCTTCTTTTTCTTTTTTATATTTAAATTGCCCATAATCCATAATTTTAACTACCGGCGGCTGGACTTTAGGATTAACTTCAACCACGTCCATACCAACTTGTTCGGCCATGCTTAAGGCTTTGCCGGTTGACATTTCGCCTATGCCCACACCGTTTTCATCAATTAAAAAAACCACCGGCACGCGGATCTGCTGATTAACACGAAATTTTTTTTCCTCAAAATCCGGCTTTGGTCTGTGATAAGTTCTACGCATAAATGTTATTTTAGTCTAAAAATTTAAATTTAGCAAGGTTCAGGTTCAGGTTCAGGTTCAGGTTTTGTATATTATACAAATTTTCAAAATTGTTAATCGTCGGAAGTCCGACTTCCAAACAGTTTAAACAAACTTTAAAACAAACCGCTATTTCTCTATTATTTTTTAAAGAACAAAAAAACCGGTCATTGAGACCGGTTTGTTTTTTATTATAATTTTTTTATAAATTAAACAACACTCGATCTCAAAAATCGGTTAAAGAAAAAATAAAAAAAGAAATTGTTGTTTAATTTAATTTGCATAATTTTATATTACATTATTTTAAAAAAAATGTCAAATAAGGGCAATGTATCAGGAGACTGTAAATTTTTTATTTGTAAAATTATCAAATTTCTGTTAAATTCAAGGTAGTTATTAAGTAAGGTAATAAATTTCCGCTTCCCAAGTTAAATAAGACTGTGACTTAACGGCACAAGCCGCGGGAATAGCAAACATTGTTATGTCTTTATCTATTGGAATTGTTGGTTTACCTAATGTTGGTAAATCAACTTTATTTAATGCTCTAACCAATAAAAAAGTTGAAGCTTCTAACTATCCGTTTTGCACCATTGATTCGAATGTGGGCGTGGTTAAAGTTCCAGATGAAAGATTGAAAAAATTGGCGATTATATCAAAACCTAAAAAAATTATACCGACCTATATTGAGTTTGTTGATATTGCCGGCCTGGTTAAAGGTGCGTCAAAAGGCGAAGGATTGGGTAATCAATTTTTATCGCATATTCGCGAATGTGACGCTATCTGCGAAGTGGTGAGAGAGTTTAAGGATGATAATATTATTCATGTTAATGGCAGAATTGATCCAGAATGCGATCGAGAGACTATTAATTTTGAATTAATTTTTGCTGATTTATCCACGATTGAAAAAAAATTAGATAAGGTCGCGCGAGAGACTAAGAGTGGCGACAAAGCAAAGATCGCTTTAAAAGGATTATTGGAAAAATTAAAAATACAGCTTGAAGCAGGCAAGGCCGCGCGCGAGCTTGAACTTATAGATGATGAAAAAAAAGAAATAAAAAATTTGGGATTATTGACGATTAAGCCAATAATTTATGTATTGAACGTTAAAGAAGAATCCTTTCTGGCCACACCTTTGCAAGTATGGCAAAATTGTATTGTAATTAATGTCAAAACAGAAGAAGAAATTTCCAGTTTAAGCGAAGCAGAGCAGGCAGAATATATTAAAGAATTGGGCTTAGTTCAAAGCGGGTTGGACAAACTTATTCAGGAATGCTATAAACTTCTTGGGTGGATCACTTTTTTTACAACTGGTTCTGATGAAACGCGCGCATGGACTGTGCAAAATAACACAAAAGCGCCACAAGCGGCAGGAATAATTCATACTGATTTTACCAAAGGCTTTATTCGCGCCGAAGTGATTAATTGGCAAAAATTTATTGAAGCCGGCGGCGAATCTAGAGCGCGCGAATTAGGTTGGATTAAAATCGAGGGTAAAGAATATATTATTCAAGACGGGGATGTTTGTAATTTTTTGATTAATAATTAATAATGACAATATCGTCATAATTTTATAATAAAAAATTATGCAATTTCACGCAAAAACAATTAAAGAGCAGGCTGAAAAAGATTTTGAAAAAACTTGGCTTGAAACCGCGAAACTTTTAACAAAAAGCGGTAGAGTAATTCATTGGGAAAAATCTCAAGGAGGAAAACATCCTTTACATGAGTTAAATAATGTTTTCAGAAAAATATTTTTGTCATACGGATTTAATGAAACAGAGCTAACATCAATTATTCCTGAACAAGAAATTTACAAACAATATGGTCCAGAAGCGCCATTGATTTTAGACAGAGTTTTTTATTTGGCCGGATTGTCAAGAAAAGAATTAGGCATTTCAGAGGAAAAAAAAGCGGAAATTAAAAAAATTATTTTTGATTTTGACAATTTTGAAAATTTGAAAAAAATATTCCGAGACTACAAAGCAGGAAAAATAGAAGGAGATAATTTTATTGAACAAATGGTTAAGCGACTAAAAATAAAAGAAAGCGAGGCAACGCAAATTATGCAAAATGTTTTTCCAGAATTAAGAAATCTTGAAAAAATACCGACAAATCTTACTTTGCGATCTCATATGACTGCTTCATGGTTTCCGCTTCTTTCCGCAATACAAAGAACCGCCAAACTGCCAATTAAACTTTTTTCTATTGGCAAACGATATAGAAAAGAACAAAAACAGGACGCTAATCATCTTTTTGAAAGCACATCTGCGTCAATTGTGGTAATGGCTGAAAACATCACGTTGGAAGATGGAGAAGATTTAACAAAAAAAATTATCAATGATTTGGGATTTAAAAAATTTAAAATTATTCCCAAAAAAACAACGAGTAAATATTACGCACCGGGAATGGATCTGGAAGTTTTTGTTGATTTTCAAGGCAAAGATATAGAAATTGCCAACCTTGGTTTTTATTCGCCTGTTTCTTTGGCAAAATATAAAATTTGGTATCCGGTATTAAACTTAGGCTTTGGCGTTGAACGGATTGCCATGATATTAGAAAATGAGGAAGATATAAGAAGATTGATTTACCCTGTTAGATAATATGGGGTTTATCTGGAAATTGACTTTGTCAAATAGTAAATATCTTAAATTATAAAATTACAAAATTAAATATTTTATAATTCGGTGGGGTGGCCGAGTGGTTAGGCAAAGGTCTGCAAAACCTTTCACGCGAGTTCAATTCTCGCCCCCATCTCAAGAAAATTTCGAATAAAATAAACAGGAACAAAACCATTGTTAAATATTATAATAAATACTATAATTAGACTGTGGGAACATTCATTCTCAAATTGACAGACAAAATTTATTACTATAGTGATTATGGCAATTTTTTTTAAAAAATTATTTGGATTGGGCAATAAAATTAATATCAGACAAGCAGATAAGCAAGTGGACGAGGATGAGCATAAATCTACTGACGAAATGGATGTACAACCAATCATAAAATCAGAATTTGGCGAATGGTTGGGCGGAGATTATGATGAAGGCCAGCTTTCAATTGATGTTTTCCAAACTTCGGACAGCTTGATAGTTAAATCCACTATTGCCGGCGTAAAGCCGGACGATATTGATATTTCCATCAATAATGACATGCTAACGATTAGGGGTCGGCGCGAAATTCAGGAAAATATTTCTGAAGAAAATTATTTAATTAAAGAATGCTATTGGGGCGGCTTTTCTCGTTCCGTTATCTTGCCGGTAGAAGTTGAAGTAGAAAAAATCGAAGCAGCCTTAGACAACGGCGTCTTAACAATAATTTTGCCAAAAGCCAAAAGTGCCAAACAATTCTCCATTAAGGTAAAAGAGAGCTAAAAAAATGTATTTATCCATATTTAGTTATTGTGTAAAAACATTATTTTCTGCGTAAATCCGCGTAATTATCCGCGTTAATCAGCGGGAAATTGGTTTAAACTACAAACTCTATAATTATCAAAATTGTGGCAAGAATATTTTTACACAGCAACTAATTAAGCAATTATATGAGCGCCATAGTAATTAAATTGACCATTGATCGCTTTGAAGAAGATAAAGCTATTTTAGTGGCCGACGACGGAACCGCAATTATTTGGCCGAAAAATAAATTGCCGACCGATGTCCATGAGGGTTCAGTTCTAAGTTTAGATATACGAGAAGCGATTGAACGAGAAAAACTAAATAAACAAACAGCCAAAGATATAATAAACGAAATAATTAATAGACCTGTTGCCTAATAAGCTTCGTGACGAAATTTTCAGATTTTGAGGAAATTTTTTCAAAAATTTTTGAGGGAATATGGATATATTAGCGAAAAAATTTTAGATAAAAATTTACCAAAATATGGGAATTGCAGTAGGAGCTTATTAGGCAACAGGTCTAATATATAAAATGTCCCTTAATGGCAAAATAGACAAAAATAAACCGCAATGGTTGCTTATGACAGCAATCATTTTTTTTATTTTATTGATTTTAGCTTTATCTGGTTTGTTTATATTTGACAAAGTTTATCAAAATAAAATTTACCCCAACATTTTCATAGGTGCTTTAAATTTAAGCGGTCAAACCGCCGAGCAAGCGAAAAAATTTATAAATATAGAAATTAATAAAATCGATCAAGCTGGCGTAGTTTTTTCGTATAAAGAAACTCGAGCAACTATAGCGCCTGTTATTGCTTCGACTGATGGCGATTTAGCCATTCAAATTATTAATTTTAATACTGACATGGCGATTGAAGCAGCTTTTAATTACGGGCGCCAAGACAACTTTTTTATAAATTTAGAAAAAAAATTATCTCTATTAATTAATAAAAAACAACTGTGCATAGAGACATTTGTCAACCAAGGTCAGGCAAAAAAAATATTAGAAGATGCTTTTGCTAAAACTTTTCAACCAGCCGAAGATGCTAAGTTGGTGGTCAAAAAAACAGTAACCCCCGGCGCTTACGAATTTACCGTAGCTAATGAGAAATTTGGTAAAATTATAGATTACGAAGAAGCTATTAGACAAATGCTAAATAATCTATCTAATATAGATAGCAAAGAAATCAAACTTTCCACTATAACAGAATATCCAAAAATTTTAGCCAAAGATTCGTTAAACATAGAAAGTAAAGCTAAGGCTATTTTAGCCATTGCGCCCCTAACTTTAATCTATGGTGATAAAAAATGGATTATTGAAGAAGATCAGTTAGCTAATTTATTGACATTAAAACTAAATAATTTGACGACTAATAAAGTAGACGTTGGTTTGGACAAAATTAAAACCAGCGTTTATTTACAAGAAAAAATCGTCTCAGAAATAGATCAAAAACCAATTGAAGCAAAATTTGAAATTAGTAACGGCAAAGTTAGTAAATTTCAAAACGGCCAAGATGGCTTGACGCTTAACATAGAAGCGACCATAACTAAAATGGAAACTGAAATTATAACCTCAAACCCCATTGAATTAGTGGTTGAAACCCGGCCGACTTTAATTAACGACAGCAATATAAATAACTTCGGCATTAAAGAAATAATCGGCGTTGGCACTTCAAGCTTCGCCGGTTCGCCGGCTAATCGACGGCACAACATTACAATCGGAGCTAACGCGATTAACGGCACGCTAATAAAACCGGGCGAAGAATTTTCCCTATTAAAAACTTTAGGTGAAATCGCCAGTTCTACCGGTTATCTGCCAGAGTTAATTATTAAACAAGGTAAAACCATGCCTGAATACGGCGGCGGCTTGTGCCAAATTGGTACAACTATGTTTAGGGGAGTTATTAATAGCGGTTTACCAGTAACTTTAAGACGCAACCATTCTTATCGAGTTGCCTACTATGAGCCGGCTGGTACTGACGCTACTATTTACGATCCTTGGCCTGATTTTCGTTTTATTAACGATACGCCAACTTATATTTTAATTCAACAAAAAATTTCCGGCGACATCATATCATTTGAATTTTGGGGTGCACGCGACGGCCGAGCCGTGACCAGCACCAAACCGGTAATTTATAATATTATAAAACCTGAACCCACGAAAATTATTGAAACTACAGAGTTAAAACCAGGCGTAAAAAAATGCACTGAACGCGCTCATAATGGAGCCGACGCCCACTTTGATTATAAAGTTATTTACCCGGATGGCCAAATTAAAGAAAAAAGATTTTTTTCTCATTATGTGCCTTGGCAGGAAGTCTGTCTTTTAGGCGTAGCCAAACTATCCGCGCCGTTGGATACGGCCACTTCGACTCTGCCAACTGCGGCTAACTAAAAAGACCAACTTGAGCGGGCAGGCAAGAAAATTTCCGCTAGGCAAAACACAGTAGACACCATATTACACCTTGCAAAAAATCCCCATGCTTGTCGTGCCTGACCCGCTTAAATTGGTCTTAAATCAACGGTTTTTTGTCAACTTTTTAAGTTATCACAATTAAACAGTCTTGTCAAATAGGCGCCTCAAAGTAGGACATTTCTATTTGGCCTTGACACCCTCAGTCTCTCTCAAGTCTTCCCTCAGTCTTCTCGTTTTTATGTTGACAAAAAGTTAATAAAATGTATAATAGTATTATACATTTTAGTGAGTAGTTTGTATAATATAAATATTTATGTATTATAAAAGAGAAATTGAAAATAAAATTAAAGGCAATTTACAAAACAGCAAAGCCATAATTATTACAGGTATGAGGCGAGTTGGTAAGACAACATTGATGAAAAGATTGTATGAACAAGTTGCGGATAATAAAATTTGGTTTGATTTTGAAAATCCTTTAGATATAAAACATTTTGAAGATATTGATTATAATGATGTTTTTTACAATATCACGAATAAAATTAATAATTTCAATAAAAAGAAAAAAATTTATGTTTTTATTGACGAGGCGCAGCATTATCCGAAAATAAGTAAAATTGTAAAATATTTAATTGACCATTACAATGTTAAATTTATTTTAACTGGGTCGGCAAGTTATTATTTAAAAAATTTATTTCCAGAATCATTGGCTGGCAGAAAAATTATTTTTGAAATGTACCCATTAAATTTTGAAGAATTTCTGGTTTTTAAACAGCAGAATATTGATCAATATAAAAAAATCAAAAATAAAAAAAATATCAGCGGAATAGATTATAAGCTGTATGATAAATATTATGATGAGTTTGTTCATTTGGGTTCTTTTCCTGAAGTAGTTTTGGCTGAAAATTTAAAAGAGAAGAAAACATTGTTAAATGATATTTTCAGCTCATATTTTCAAAATGAAATTATTAATTTGGCCGATTATAGAAAAAATGACAAAATCAGAGATTTAATTTTGCTTTTAACCGCCAGAGTCGGTTCTAAGCTTGATTTAGTAAAATTATCACAAGAGTTGCAGATTCATAGAGCAACAATCTATTCTTATTTGTCATTTTTGCAAGCAACTTATTTTATCCATTTAGTTCCAAAATTTTCTACAAGTATTGATAGGGAAGTTTCGGGAATGCAGAAAGTTTATTTTTGCGATAATGGCATTTTAAAAATTATGGCGTCTGTAAATTTTGGGCAGCTATTTGAAAACGCTATTTATAATCAATTAAAAACAGAAGATAATTTGATTCATTATTATCAAAAATCAACAGGCGCTGAAATTGATTTTATTGTTAATAAAAAATTTTGTTATGAAGTTAAAGCAACTGCGACTAATATTGATGTTCAACAACTCAAAAGAAAAATGTCGCTTATTAAATTAAAAAACGGTGCAGTTGTATCAAAAAATTACACAGATGGATTGCGCGGAATAAAATTCGGGCAGTTTTTATAAGTAAATTATAAATGAATAATTTTATGTACAGCATCATTTTATGTGGAGGGTCTGGAACAAAGCTGTGGCCGTTAAGCCGGAAAAATTTTCCCAAGCAGTTTTTATCGCTTTACAGCGACAAATCGCTTCTGCAAGAAACCTTTTTAAGAATCAATAAATTAATTCCTGCTGAAAATATCATTTTAGTAACCAATAAGGATAATTATTTTAACGCGGCCAATCAAATCAAAGACGTGGAGCCGCGATTCAGCAAACAGAATATTATAATTGAACCGGCGAGTTTAAATACCGCTCCGGCCATTACGTTGGGAGTTAAATATCTGCTTGATCAAAGAAAAATCGCGGTTAACGAGCCTATTATAATTCTGCCATCGGACCATTATATTGGCAATCAAACGGATTATTTGAATTTAGTCCGGCAAGCCATAGCTGAAATTGAAGACAATATCGGCACTTTCGGCATCTTGCCTTTAAAACCAAATACCGACCTTGGTTACATCAAAAAAGGAGAAAAAATTAAGAGTTATTACAAGGCTGCTGAATTTAAAGAAAAGCCGGACAGGCAGACGGCTATAAGTTATATAGAATCGGGAGAATATTTATGGAATTCCGGAATGTATTTATTTAATTGCGGAACGTTTGCCGCGGAAATCAAAAAACATGCGCCAGCGATCTATAATCTATTTAGCAAAGATTACGGCGAGTTTTATTCGGAATTCGCAAAAATGCCTTCAATTTCCTTTGATTTTGCCGTTTCTGAAAAATCGGACAAGGTGATTGTCTTTGAAGGCGCTTTCAGCTGGGACGATATCGATTCGTTTGATAATCTGGCGGAGATAAGCCAAACAAACGGCAATCACAAGCCAAGGCATATCGGCTTTGATTCTAAAAATATTTTCATTCACAGTTCCAATAATCGTTTAATAGCGACATTAGGAGTTGATGATTTAATTATTATTGAAAACAACGACAGCATTTTAATCCAGAAAAAAGGGCGCAGTGAAAATGTTAAGCATATTGTTGATTATTTAAAAGAAAGCAAAATGAAAGAATTGGAAC
>JAHJXD010000010.1 GCA_018827685.1 Patescibacteria group bacterium | reverse complement strand
TTGAAATCCCGCCACAGCGTTTCCGCCCGCCGAAACTCGGCGAGCAAAGCAAAACAATTTTCTTTTCAATTCTTTATTTTTTCGCGCGACCCTTTTTCTTTTAAAAGGATTTGAAAATTGTTTTGCTTTGATGTTTGGCTTAATGCCAAACGGTGGAAACGCTTCCCACCCCACTGCGCCTACGGCGCAGAACAGGCGGGCGAAAATTCCTTCCCCCCAACCCCCTTCCTTTTCGCCCGCCTGATTGGACTACTCTTTTTTTCGGTGGAATTGGAGGCTGTATTTCGCAAAGCGAAATGCGCCGCCAAAAGAGATGTTGCCCTTGCCCCAACCCTCCCGTGCGCGGGCAACGGAAAGGAACTCCCTAAAGATTCATTTACAATTTTTGAAAAATTAGTTATCATTATAGTATCAAGAAAGAATGCTTTATATTATATTCTATATACTATAATGTTATACAATTAGAAAAGATATGTCAAACAATAAAATTGCGGATAACTTAAAGAAGCTACGAGCAAAAAAGGGTCTATCTCTTGAAAAGATTGCCCGCCTTGCTGATTTGTCGCTCAATACCATTGTTAAGGTTGAAAACGGAGTAAATACAAACCCAACCATTGAAACTCTAACCAAGATCGCCAAGGCGCTTGAAGTCGGCGTTGATCACTTGATTAAGTAAAGATTTGTCAAAATGCAAAATCACATTTCAATATTTATGAACCACTACCATCAATTATCTACAAAACAAGTATTACAAGAGCTCTGTGTTGATGAGCACGGATTATCCTCAAAAGAGGCCTCTTCGCGTTTAAACACCCACGGATTAAACAAGCTTCCGGATACAAAAAAGTTTTCTCCGGTCTCACTTTTCTTCCGTCAATTCAAAAATCCTCTGATTTATATTCTGTTTTTTGCGCTTATCATCAGCTTTGCCACCAAACACTATACCGATGGCTGGATTATTTTTGCAGTAGTAATGATCAGTACCGTGGTGGGGTTTTTGCAGGAATATAAAGCCAATAATGCACTTTCACGCCTTAAACAGCTCATTACTTACAAGGCGAAGGTAATCCGAAATGGAAAAGAAACGATTGTTGCTCAGGAAGAGTTGGTTCCCGGAGATATTATTTTATTAAGCTCGGGTGACAAAGTTCCAGCTGATGCCAGAATAATTGAAGGAAAGGATCTGGAAGTAATTGAAGCGTCTCTCACGGGCGAATCTTTGCCAATTGAAAAAAACGTACTGCCCGTTTTTCCGGATACTGCCATGGCTGACAGAAAAAATATGGTGTATCAGGGAACAATAGTTTCGCGCGGCAACGGCAAGGCGGTGGTAACTGCCACCGGAACAAAAACAGAAATCGGCAATATCGCCAGTCTGGTGCACGAAACTGAAGAAGGTGCGACTCCGCTGCAAAAGCAAATGATACATTTCGGCAAGTTTATCGGCATTGCATTGATAGTCATTAATGCGGGAATTTTCGGACTGGGTATTGCGCTCGGAAAACCTCTTTTTGAAATGTTCATGATGTCAGTAGCTATGATTGTGGCAGCGGTGCCGGAAGGATTGCTCCCGGCCATGACCGTTGTTCTGGCTATTGGTATGCAGAGATTGGCCGGTCAAAAAGGCTTGGTTCGAAAAATGCTGGCAACCGAAACACTGGGGTCGGTTTCCGTTATCTGTTCGGATAAGACAGGTACTTTGACGCAAGGCGAAATGCGGGTGGCGGAAATAATCACTCAAGCCAGACGAATCTCACATGATGGGCATGTTTTTTCCGAAAGTCTTGAACCTGATGGAGACGCCAGTCACATCACAGCTTTAAAAATCGGGCTCTTGTGCAACAACGCTATTATAGAAAATCCGGATGACGCAATCCACGATTGGAAAATTGTCGGCAACCCCACCGAGAAAGCTCTTTTACTTGCCGGCAGAGCCGCCGGTCTTCATCAAGAAAATCTGCGAGAACAATTTCATCGAGTTTTTGAATTACCCTTTGATTCAGAAAATAAGTATATGGTAACCGGGCACAGGACCGGCGAGGGACATTTTATATCCTATATTAAGGGCGCTCCGGAAATGGTCTTGCCGTTTATGACTGCCGTTGATGTTGAGGGACAAGAAGAAAAATTATCCGTGGAAAAGAAGAACAATATCCAAAAGCAATGTGACCAAATGACCTCTTCCGGCTTGCGGGTAATCGTGGCTGGCTACAGACGAGAAAGCTCTTTGGGTGATTATGAAAAAAATGTTCCCGGCAATCTGCGTGATTTTGTCTATGTTGGGCTAATCGCGCTTAAAGATCCATTGCGCCCAGAGGCCAAGGAAACTGTCAGGCTTTGTCAGAGTGCCGGCATCCGACCGGTGATTATTACCGGCGATCACAAGCTTACGACCATGGCCATTGCCAAGGATCTGGACTTACATATTTCTCAAAGCAATGTCATGGAGGGCGTGGAGTTGGATAGTATTTCGGATGAAAAATTAAAATCCATCATTAACAACATAACTATTTTCGCGCGAGTGGAACCGCGACACAAAATTAGAATTGTCACCGCGCTTCAACAAAATGGCGAAATTGTAGCTATGACCGGAGACGGCGTTAATGACGCACCCGCCCTGAAAAAAGCCGACATCGGCGTAGCGGTTGGCTCGGGCACGGATGTGGCCAAGGAAACTGCGGATTTGGTTTTATTGGATGATAATTTTAAAACTATTGTCAGCGCGGTTGAACGAGGACGTGGCACTTTTGACAACATTCGCAAAGTTATTATCTATCTTCTTTCCAATTCTTTTACGGAAGTGATTCTTATCGGTTTTTCTTTGATATTAGGTCTACCTTTGGCGCTTTTACCGGTGCAAATACTTTGGATAAAAATGATTGAAGATTCTTTGCCGTCAATGGCTTTGGCTTTTGACCCGGTCAACAAGGACGTGATGTCTCGATTGCCAAGAAAAAAAGAGGAAGCTATTTTAAATAAAAATCTCAAAAAATTATTAGCTCTAGTCATTGCTATTACAGATACGCTTCTTTTCGGGATTTTCTATTATTTCTACAATGTTTCGGGTGACGCGGCCTATGCTCAAACAATTGCTTTTGTCGGACTCGGTATCGCTTCGCGCTTCTACATTTTCTCTGTTCGCGGTTTAACGCAATCAATAATCAGTTACAACCCTTTTAAAAATCAGTTAATAAACTGGTCAACTATTTTCGGATTCTTGATGATTATTGCCGCTGTGTATGTGCCATTTTTAAATAAGATCCTGCATACCGTGCCGCTAGGAATCAAAGAGTGGCTGGTCCTTTTGGTCTACGCGCTGGCGAGTTTGACAGCATACGAAATAGGGAAAAAATTATTCATCGCGCGAGAGGCTAAAGCTCGGGTATAATCAGTATTAATTTTATTTTCTTAATTTATCTATATGAAAAGAGATATTGAAAAAAATTATACCAAAAAACAGTTTGTAGAAAAGCTTAGGCGATTGGTGGATTCCATAGAAAACGATAGGAGATTCTCTATACAAATAGCCGGCAAGAAAATTGTTGTTCCCAAAAATGCGGTTATAAACATTGAACATGAGAAAGAAGGAAAAACTGAAGAAGTAGAATTTCAGTTAAAATGGATTAATGAATAATTTTTTAACGGCGTTTACTTGCAGTTTAAATTAAAAAAACTATGCCAAAACACAAAATCACATTGCAATATCTGGCGAAAAATATCTCTATCATCATCGGCCTCGTGCTGATCTGGCGCGGTATCTGGTATGTATTGGATGGACTTGATAAATGGTTTTTTGACGGCAGTCATACTTGGACGGCGCTCGGCGGTATTATTGTTGGCCTTATAATCCTCTATTTGCCAGACAAAGATTTAAAAGAGATTGAAAAATTATAATTATGCTTACATACATCCTTTTCATAATCGGTTTCATACTTCTAATCAAAGGTGCTGATTTGCTTGTTGATGGAGCGTCTTCAATCGCCAAAAAACTTAACATTTCCGCAATTGTTATTGGCTTAACTATCGTCGCTTTCGGCACATCAATGCCGGAGTTGATTGTGAACATTTTTGCCAGCGCGAGAGGCAATACTGACATCGCCATTGGCAATATTTTAGGAAGCAATATCGCCAATATTTTACTGATTTTGGGTATATCCGCGATTATCTATCCACTGGCGACAAAGAAAAATACCGTATGGAAAGAAATTCCATTAAGTTTGCTGGCGGCTATTATTCTTGGGGTCATGGCCAATGATATACTGATTGACGGCGCCGGATTTTCCGGACTGACCAGAATAGATGGTATTGTCTTAATCGCCTTTTTTATTATTTTTCTTTATTACACCTTTGGCATTGCCAAAATCAGTGGCGAGGCTGATGACACGAGTATTAAGCAGCACGACTACTTAAAATCTTTTTTATATATTATTGGGGGGTTGGTAGCATTGATTATTGGCGGTAAATGGATTGTGGACGGCGCGGTGAAAATCGCCGAGCTTTTTAACGTAAGTCAATCATTGATGGGTCTCACAATCGTGGCGGTGGGGACATCTTTGCCAGAACTGGCGACTTCCGCGATTGCGGCATATAAAAAACAAACGGACATTGCCATTGGTAATGTAGTTGGTTCAAGTATCTTTAATATTTTTTGGATTCTGGGTGTTAGTTCTATTATTCGTCCGCTCCCGTTTAGTACTAATTCTGCGACAGATATACTCATGACTGTTTTCGCCAGTTTAATACTGTTTGCAATAATGTTTGTTGGCAAAAAACATACGGTGGAAAGATGGCAAGGCGCGTTCATGGTTATGGTTTATATCGGGTATGTTGGCTTTCTTATTATTAATCAACAATAACATGGAAATTTTTGATTTTATTTTACATATTGATAAACACTTAGCCGATTTAATCGTTTTTTTCGGAGGTTGGACATATGTAATGTTGTTTGCCATTGTTTTTGCCGAAACCGGTTTGGTGGTGACACCATTTCTGCCTGGAGATTCACTTCTTTTTGCGGTTGGAACGCTAGCTGGCGGCAGTCTGCTTAACATTTGGATTTCGTATTTTACTTTGTTGATCGCGGCGATTCTAGGAGACACGGTGAATTATTGGATTGGACATTACATTGGTCCTAAGGTCTTTAGCAAAGAAAATTCTCGATTTTTTAAAAAAGAGTATTTGGAAAAAACCCGAGAATTTTATGAAAAATATGGGGGCAAAACTATTATTATCGCCAGATTTTTGCCAATTATCCGCACCTTTGCCCCGTTTGTCGCCGGTGTCGGTAAAATGCATTATGGTACTTTCCTTTTTTATAATATTTTCGGTGGCTTTATCTGGGTTACATCTTTAGTTTTTGCCGGTTTTTATTTAGGCGGACTTTCGTTCATAAAAGCGAATTTTGAGTATGCGATTTTTGCGATTATCGCTTTTTCACTTTTGCCGATGTTTATTGAATACCTAAAATACAAGCGCCGACCAAAAATTTCAAAAGAGCAAATGGAGCATGCGACTTATAAAGATATAGAGGCAACACTTAAAAAGGAACATCTTAACGACTAATGTATTATTTTGGTATTTTCAATTTTAATAATCCATGCCTAACGACAACCACAATAAAATTAAGAGAGTCATCACGATTATTATCGTGCTCTTAATACTTATTTCTTTTATCATCCCGCTTGCGGCTGGATATTGATAATTAGGCATTTTTCCGCTATCATAAAATTATGATAAAGCTTAAAACAACTTTATTTTTAGCAGGACTAACCGCTTTGGTTCTTGGCGTCGGATACTATTTTGGCGGCCAGCAGGGCGCGTTTATCGCCTTGATTATTTCGGCAGTCATGAATCTCGGTTCATATTGGTTCTCCGATAAAATCGTCCTTGCTATGTATCGCGCAAAAGAAATCGCACCAAAAGACAACCTGCGATTTCACACTATCATCGAAGAGCTGGCGCAAAAAGCAAAACTTCCAAAACCAAAGCTATATTTGGTGGATTTGTCCGTTCCCAACGCTTTTGCCACCGGCAGAAACGAACATCACGCGGTCGTGGCGGTCACTAGTGGCATTCTTAAATTGCTGAATGAGGAAGAGTTGCGCGGCGTTTTGGCTCACGAACTATCTCATATCAAAAATAAAGACATCTTGATTTCAAGTATTGCCGCGACACTTGCCGGCGCCATTTCGTATCTCGCCCAGATGGCTTATTTTGCCGGAATGTTCGGTGGCGGCTCGCGCGACGATTCAAGAGGCGGCGGCAATGCCCTGGGCATGATCGCGCTTTTGATTCTTACTCCTATTATCGCCACCTTGCTTCATCTTGCCATTTCGCGCTCGCGCGAGTATCTTGCAGACGAAACCGGCGCGGACATCTCAAACGATCCGAAGAGTTTAGCAAGCGCGCTTAAAAAACTGCACAGCTATTCCCGTGCCCACCCGCTAGCCGGCGAGCCGAAATACGAAGCTACCGCCCATCTTTTTATTGTCAACCCTTTTAAGCCATCGTTTCTGATGTCGCTTTTTTCAACCCATCCGCCCATGGAGGAACGAGTGAAAAGATTGGAGGCCTTAAAATAACTCAACAAATGTAAGACTTCGCCTGCTATTTCTGGATAGGAAAGGACTATGAAATTTAAAATTTAAGGCGGCGCGCCAATGAAATTGGCACAGCCTCCAATTCCACCGAAAAAAAGAGTAGTCCAAGCGAGGGCGTGGCGGAAGGAGAGATCCGCTATGAGAAAAAGTCAAGCGATTTTGTAAATAATTTGTTTAATCAAACAACAGGCAAACGGTATTCAGTTTTATGCTTCAGCATCAT
>JAHJXD010000094.1 GCA_018827685.1 Patescibacteria group bacterium | reverse complement strand
AGCAACTTTGCTTTCATCGAAGCCCTGCGCGTCATCAACCTTTGTGATTTCGGTGGTTGCCGCCTCGCCAAGCATCGAGAAGATCAGTTCCAGATCGGTCATCTGGTCCCGCAGGTTTTCCCGTTTCAGCCCCTTCAACTGCTTATGCTCGCCGGGTGTAACGCCGAACGCCGCTTCTGCAATCTCCGCCGTGAGAATCTCATGTTCCCGCTCCTGCTTCACATCCCTCTTTTTCCATTCATCCGTAAGTTTATCCCGGACGGCGATACCGCGCATCCGTTTCTCGATCCAGTCGTCGGAATAACCTTTGGCCTTGTAGATCGCCCGCGTCCTCTTCGTGGTCAGTTCCGGATCTTCGATCTCCTGCACCCGCTCATAGCCGACCCTGGCCTGCCAGCGCTTGAAGGGCTCGGCTTTGGGGGAGGGGATGGACTGGATGATGCGAAAGATGCCTTCGGTGTTGGCGCAATCGATCTTCTGTTTTCCACCCTCAGCTTCTATCCAAAGGGGGGTGGCAATTTGCCCCCACCCTTTGGACAACTCCCTGTCATGACGACGCATATCCTTGATATATCCGGATGGATCTGTGGAATCCGTCAATACACCGACCACATCATCAATCACAAACCACCATTCGTTGTTATGGAACGTTTTGCGGATACCGCTGCCTCGCAAAAGAGCGACTTTGGTTTCCATGATGACCTCTCTTCTGTTTTCAAAATTGGCATGGTCATACCTTCGCCAATGAAAGCAGACCACAACCGAAGGCCTTGGCGGGGCCGATGCCGTTCTGGACCAATTCCATTACTGCTTCAGGTTCCTCAATTTTCAGGACGCCTTGAAAGCGAACCGGCTGAATTTTCCCGATCCGATCTTCCCTGTTTTTCCTGAAGTTCATTGGAAAGACAGGATCTATGGCAAGCATCTCCAGTGATGCAGCATTCTGAAGCTTACGTTCTATCCAGGACCGCTGCTCCTCTTCCCGGATAAGAGGTACACGACATTTCTTCGTTTCGCCATCCGTGTCTTTACGTCCCATTTCATCACTGATTGTTTTTACCGGGTTGGCAATCAACATAAAACGTAACCGCTGCCTTGGAAACAACAGCAGCGGATATTCCTTGCAAGCCAATATTTGCACCGTATTAGATGATCGTTCCGGTTCTCTGACCGATTGCATCAGAATCTCGGCATGATCGCGATCCGAATGCCCAACACGGAAAAGAAAATCACGGCCGGCATCCTCATTTTCCAGAAACAGCGTCCACAATGCCCGGTGGATCTCGTAGGGATTGCGGCAGGCAGAACCTTTTATCAGTATTTTACTCAGATACATGTTCACCTCCGTGGATATAGAGGTTGCGCCCGGCAAATTGGCGCGGTTGGTGAATTAACGGAACATTACGGACCCTTTTCATACGGTCGCCTATTTTCTCCTCGCTGTAGATCGTCCCGCCATGAGGCGCTATGCCTTTCAACGCCTCCAAAACATCCGAAGACTTAAGCCGCGCTTCAAACAGCGGACGTGCAAGCGGACAACTTCGCCGTCCAAGATAGGGTGTGAAGAGCGGCCGCTTTATCGCTGCCTCCAGTTCGTCGAAACTCAGAGCCGCATCCGGCTGATTCCAGAGCGCCACGGTAAATTCGGCATCGTACAGATATTCCCGCCAGGTCTGGATGGTGTCATGCTTTTTCAGGCCTGTGTAATCCTCACGGGCATCTTTCACGGTGTGGTAATCGGTCATCTTCACCACCCGTAAAGTCCGTGATTTTCCATCCCTACGGGACATGCGACGCTCGTCCACCCGTACCGCCATGCCGACACTGTCCGCCAGTTGTTGAAGTTGTTCGCGATCGTTTCTTTTGATACCGATGCACGCGCCGAGAAGCCCCAGTAAGCCGCTTCGGGTGGGAAAATTGGCCGACGGCCTCAGTCCCTCGAAGGTATGTTCGCCCCATGCCTGCATGGGGCCGTGTAGTTTGAGAATGAGAAAGTCTCGCATGGTTTACACCTCTCCATCGGCTTGCACCCACGTTTTCAAATTCTCCAGGGTCTTCTTGCCCGTTATGCCTTCCGGCGGCTCATGGCCGATCGCAAATTCAGCGCACCGCTCATTCAATCCATAGCCATGATGCACAGCCTGCCAGTATTCGTGAAGGGCCTTGACCGATGGTTTGATGAATCCGGGTCCGGGTTTGATCGGCTCTTCAAAAGCATTCGCCAGGGATACCGGGATATCGGAAAAGGATACCATCGCCAGATCGGCCAAGTTGTGGGCGGCAAAGCTCTGTTGCTTGGCGGAAGGCACTACCGTCGCCATCAGGTGAAGCACGTGTGATGCAATTTCAAGGGCTTTTTTGCGGGGGGCGTTTCCCAGGTTTTCCTGCAACTGGGATATGTTGAGGCTGGCGTAACGATAAAAGACACCGCTGGAAAATTCCTGCGTATCAAGATGGCCAGAGCCCAACTCCTGCAGATCGTCAACGGCGGTGAACCAGTCGATGTCCGCATCTACGGTGTGGGTGGTAATGACATGGGCCACGGCCAGAGCGCCATCGAGAGGCTTCATTAGACCTGACGCTGCCATTCTACCATGTAGCGCTATATCAATATTGTTTTCTAACGCCAAATAAAGGCCCTGCAATTGCTCATTTTTTTCAAGAATATTGTACACAGATTTTATTAGGCTTCTCTTCTTTTTCTTGTCATTGTCGCTATTTCCGGTTATCGAAATAAATTCCTCACACAATTTCATTATATTTTCGTTTGTTTGAAGCTGATTGCAGAACCATTCAACCTCTTGATAACACCAAGGTGCAACAGCATCAGCCCGACTCTCATCGATCGTTACGTCTCTCTTATCAGCCAGAAAAGAAATCGCCTTTTCGATTAACTCTTTTGGAATGTGCTCTCCCATTTTTTTTGAAAGCAGGGAAAAGAGATTGTTAAGTTCCCTTGTTCGTGTCGAGTTTTGCCCTAACATCTTGTCAAAATATGGACTTTTTCTCATTGTCCTCTTTAGGCTTTGGCTGGAGATGCGCACCCGCCGCTTTCCGCCGAATGTGGCCGATTTCTGCATGTTCATATCATCACGGTTGAGGCACGAAGGACTGTGGGAAATTAGGATGTGGAAATTGATGAAGTTCTTGTCCATGGTGGTTTCCTTTCTTTGTAAGAGATTGATTTACTTTGACTGGTTCATAAAATACTCTTCCAGTAAATCGCGCTTGCTTCGCTCGTTCCAGTACCAAAGCAGCCTTGCCGCCTTGGGCCAGTTCACGGATGGTTCGACCATCTGCAATATCCGGCGCAGTTGAATCATGTCGTTTGGGGATTCTGAACGGATCACCTGAAACAGCCTTTTTTCGCTGACCCCTTTCCCCTTGGCTAGGTGACAACGTTCAGGACATCGTGGACAAATTTTACGTTCAGGACATCGTGGACAAACGCTCTTTGACAATCGAATAGCCACAACATCAACGTATCATGAACACCTACCTAAAAGGAGGTGTTCATGAAAAAGAAAATT
>JAHJXD010000098.1 GCA_018827685.1 Patescibacteria group bacterium | reverse complement strand
TACGCTCTTTCATATCAAAACCTCTCTTTCATCGCCGTGACAATGTGCGCCGGGATGTTTTCATACACCGACTTGGCATAAAGGGTCAACATCCATAGTTCATCATCAAGATAATTAGCGAGTTCTCTTGAGAATATCGATGATTCGATAAATCTGTTAAGCGTAACCTGTTTTAGGTGCGGCTCTCCATGTAAATGACCTTGCCTTTCCGGACAATCTCGTTGACAAATTCGGCTGCGTCGTTGCTGAAATAGGCGTCCCGGCTGAATGGCAACGGTTCGATGTCGGTATCGATCTGTCGCCGGAGACGGAAAAGCGCCTTCATCTCTTCATAGGGATCCTTTCCAAAGTCGTCTGAAAAAACGGCAACGTCGATGTCGCTGTCATCGTTTGCCCGACCCTCCGCATAGGAACCATAAAGGACAACAGCGTAAATGTTGTATGTTTCCCTCATGAGGGCGACGAAATCTTTCAATTTCTTCTCTACAGAATCTGCGCTTTTAGCCACTGGAGCAGCTCCTCCGTTTTTTCGATGATTTGCGCCGCTTTTTCTTTGTCGATCAGACTGTAAATTGCCTCCCTGTATGCCGGATAACGGGCCTGAATGTTGAGGGGCGTCAATTCATCTATGAAATCGTTACTCTCTTTGGACATGGCCATCTTCAAGCCCACAAGATCAACCAACCTGTCCAATTTGTGAATATAAGGCGGCATGGTTGAAGTCTGTTTTACATACAGGGCTTTGAACATTTTCTCAACGGCTTGATGGCACATGAAGCCAACGTAAAGATAATGGTCTTTATCGAGAAGTGATTTGGCGACCTGCAAATCATATTCAGAGATTTCTATCCAGTATTGGATCGTTTTCTCACTCATTATTCCCGACCTGTTTTTCGTGGGTCTGCATGGGCGCTCCAGTTTAATTCTGAGCCTGTAACCTGATCGTTCGGAAGTTATTTCATACAATAAAACCATAAATTCCACAACAAATAAGCCAGGTCTTTATCCCGATCTCTTCCTCCGCCATGATCATGATCAGCAGGATCAACAGGACCATGATAATCTTGGCCGGTAAAAACAGATGGAATCTCATCAAAAACCTGGCAAGGGGATTGGCTTCATAGCCGCCGTTTTTCAAAACCTTTCTGGTTGTGGTTATATCCAGAATATTCAGGATGATGAAGATTATGGCCAGCAGGAAGTGGAATATCTTTATGAGCAGTAGGAAGAAATGAAAGAGCAATAACAAATGGTAGGCAAGGTGCGCGCCGGCCATCTGACGGATGGCCGTCACGCCCCTTGCATTTTCCCTGTCCCCTCTGCATCCCCCCAAGGGGGAATTCCCGACCGCCTGCGCCATGTTCTCGGCGCGGGGTGGCGGAGAGCCCGAACTGAACCGTGAAATCCGTCGCCTCGACGACCGGCTTGATGTTCCGGCGCACCTTCTCCATCTTCACGATGCCGTACCGGGCCATCGTCTTGAGCGTCCGGGAGAGATTGCTGCTGCTGCGCCCCGTCGCTGCTTCCAACTCCTTGAGCGATTCGGGCTTCCGCTCCAGGATGGTCTTCAGGAGCAACTGGTTCTCATTGCTCAGGACCTGTGCCATCGATTGCAGCGATTCAAACCAGATCTTGGGCTCATCGGGCCGGCGCCGCAATGGAGAGGGGAGAAGGAGTCGCAGAATATTCCGGAAACTGCCAGCGGTGATTTTCCCATGCATTCGCGTGGCTTGGCTACCGGACATGAAAAAGGCATCCCGGGGAAATCCCGAGCTGCCTTTTTCTAACGGAAAAGAACTTGCAGAAACGTATCTTTTTAGATACGATATGACCATGAGTGGGCCTATCCTATCTGTAAAGTTCTTCCATACCGAAGCAGGTCATGAGCCGGTAAGGGACTTCCTGCGGGATTTACCACCGGAAGATCGAAAGATCATTGGCACAGATATCAAAGAGGTTCAGTTTGGCTGTTAGAGATAGCAAGGGCCCGTAAGAATCAGTTGTAGGAGGTGTGTATGAGTAATCGGCATATTGGAAGCGATTTTGATGACTTCTTAAAGGAAGAGGGCATCCGGGAAGAGGTAACCGCAGCCGCTATTAAGCGTGTTATTGCGTGGCAATTGGCAGAAGCCATGAAGAGGCTGCACATCTCAAAGACTGAAATGGCAGCTCGTATGCATACGAGCCGTGCCGTTGTAAATCGGTTGCTGGACGAAAATGATACCAGCATTACCTTGGCTACTCTGTCACGTGCGAGTTTGGCAGTAGGTATTCCACTGAAAATTGAGCTTCAGTAATTCCTTTCCAACATCAAAAGGGAAGTTCTGGACGGGTGAAATTATTGCAGGAACTTTTCCTGTCTTTCAGAAAGATAAAAAGAATGTCGATCTTGCCATGGTAGTTGAAGGTTCAAAGGTGAAAAATTTCCACGTTGCTCCATTTGGACCGAAAATATTCAGCAACAAGCCTTCGATGGCATTGCACGGGTTTTCCCTCGCTACACAAAAGGCATGCCTCATGCAGCAGTTCCGGGGTTATTTCCCCTTCAACCTCTCTTGCGGAAAGCAATGTCAAAAAGTCCCTCTCGTAAACCGGCCAGCTTCCCTTGCTTTTCTTGAAAGCGTCCAGTATCTGCTGCGTCGGCGCCAGGTCCGGACGATGGAGATAATCGATCCCGCCGATCGTCCGGAGGAAATAGCGGAGATCATCCCGCTTGGCGAAACCGGCCAGTTGGGAGACGTTGTTGAGTCGTATGTCGATCACCCGCTTGACACCAGCCCGGATCAAATGGGTAAAGAACTCCTCCGCCGTCTTCTTGGTGAAGCCGATGGTAAATACCTTAACATTGCTCATCATATCCCCTGTCCTTCCTGCAGCGTATAAGCCACCTTTTCACCCTGGAGATCATACGCCCGCTGGATTTGATCCGCTTCGGCGGAAAAGAGATCCGCTGGATCGATTTTCAATTGCTCCATGAGTCGCATCTCGGTATCCCGATTGTCTTCCAGAGAGCCATCTTCAAGGATATGCCGGATAACGATATCATCCCCGCGCAAATTCCGGCAGATCAGAAGCATCCTATGGCACGTGAGAGGGTCCTTCTCGGCGCACATGAGCGCAATGCGATAGGTCGTCATGCCCTTACGCAGACGGCCAAGCCCCTGTTGAAAAAGGTCCTTGCCGGCAAGGCGGTTGTATTGAACCTTTCCGCCTTCGTAGCAGGCCGGATCGGAGCTTCGCGGACCCAGTTCCGCGCCCAGGTAGAGGTAAATGATGCGATGTCCCGCCAATTCATCCTTCAGCGATTCGCGGTTGAACTGGGGCGAAAAACGGCTGTATGGGCTGGACCTGACGTCGCAGAGGGCGGTGACGCCATGCGTCTTCAGCAGGTCGACAAACCGTTCAACAGAATGAATCGAATGGCCGATCGTAAAAAGTTCTAACATTTAAAAACCTTATCATTCTATAGTGATCACGGCGGCCGCCAGTTTATAACAATAGCCGTTGAAAGGCTCGCCCAAACTGACCGTCAGGTAAAGATCCCTGGTGATCAATGGGTACTCGCCCTGGTCCTTCATGAGATATGTCCTTTCGATGCCGGGATCGGTCACCGAAAGGAGATAAGGGGTATCACGGTATGCGAACCTGGCGCGAACCTTTTTTCTTCCATCCAGATCGTCTGACACCACGAGGGTAAAACCATCCGGCCGGATCAGGTAAAGCGACGGATCGTTTGCCTCCCTCAGAGCCTCTTCGGGCACACGGTCGTTCACGCCGTTTGTGCTGTGAAAACCCGGCAGCCAGAGACTATTCACATCATCCACCAGATTGGGCAAGGCATCAAGGGATAATTTCCATTGCCAGATCCAGGGCTGTTTTTCTGCAATCAGGACATTTTCCTTCTGATATGGATGATACGCGGCGCCTTGGGTATCGATGGTGATGATATCCATGCATTGCGGAATATCCCCGTTATTCATTCGGATTTCTCCCGTGGAAAGTTCGCCGGTTTCCTTCCTGCTGACCGGACGGAGCCACGGTCCGACTTTTCCCTCCGCCCATTCCTTGCCCGCCAGGCAGTAGCCGCCGTATTTCCGGGATGCGGCCAGGCAGACAAAGGTTTTATGGTTCTCGGGGCGGTTCTGATCCCGACACAGATGGTGCAGGCGGAGAAGCTTCAGCTCCTCGTAAGGGATCGTCCCGTTCAGATCCTCAAAAACGGGGCGCAGCCGTTCCGTTCCCAGACGGGCGAAGGATGATAATGCCGATTGCCGCTCATCCTCCGTCAAGCTGGAGTTCATCAGAAAATCGTTCTGTCGGAGGGGATGGTTTTCCCACAGGCACTGATAGAGATGGCTGAGTACCGTGTCGCGCTTGATGTTGAAATCCCCGGCCAGTTGGTCGATGGTGCGGCCTTGGTTGAAGCTCTCGCCGATGACAAGATACCGGCGCTTGCCGCTGTCGACTGGGGGAATGGGCGCAGGCTCTGCAACCGGGGCCGGTTTTTGTCCCTCCGGGATCTGGTGGGTCCGGCAATGCCCCCTGATGATATCCAGGAAGGCGTCGGCGTATTTTTCAAGTTTTCTCGTGCCGATCCCGTAGATCGCCGATAAGCTTTCCCGTGTCCGGGGGTAATAGACGGCCATTTCCCTCAATGTCCGATCGTGGAAGATCGTAAAGGGGGGAAGGTTCGCCTGATCGGCGAGTTCCTTGCGTTTTTTCCGGAGAGTTTCAAACAGGTCGGGATCAAAGGTTTCCGCTTCACCCTCCCGTTGCCGGAGAACCGCGCCATGGTCTTTTTTGGCCTCTTCCAGTCTTCCAAGGAAGGTCTCTTCTCCCCGCAGGATCCCCCATGCCTTCGG
>JAHJXD010000009.1 GCA_018827685.1 Patescibacteria group bacterium | reverse complement strand
TTTTTTTTCTTATCGTCATATTATTACAAAATTTTAAATTTAGAGGGTAAAAAAATGTTATTTTCTACCCAATAAGGAATTTTATGTTTTTTGCTTGATACATTAAAATTAAATGCATCACTAATATGCTCAGAAACATTTAAAAATGAATTATTTGTATGTATGGTTATATTTAATTTATAATTTCCTGTTGACAAGTAATTGGGTAATTCAAATAATATTTGACCATCTTTTTTAATAATTTGATTTAAAAAATTAGTTCCAAAACTAGAAATATAACTAATTGGGTTGCCGGAGATATTATAGATACCTACACTTATTATAGGTGAATTGATAGGTGTAAATATATTGTAGGTTAATAAAAAGCGTAGATTGCTAAGATTATTAGCTGATTTTATATCTTTATTATTCTCATCAATTAATTGAATAGATTTAATTTTTATTTCTCCAGATCCAGATCTCTTTGCATTATTCAGGTCTTGTTTATTTTTTGTAGAGGATAAATAATAATCTATTACCTCATTGGTTGGTCCATGTTTTTTTATTTTACCTCTATTCAAAAGTAAGCACCTATCACATAAATTCTGTATTGCTTCCATATTATGACTTACAAAAAGAATAGTTCTTCCATCTTTCTTAGTAATCTCATCCATCTTGCCTAAACACTTTTTTTGAAAATCAGCGTCGCCAACAGCCAACACTTCGTCAATAATTAAAATATCAGGTTCTAAATGAGCAGCTACGGCAAAAGCCAAACGCACGTTCATTCCAGAAGAATAATGTTTAACAGGAGTATCTAAAAACTTTTTAACACCAGCAAAATCAACAATTTGATCAAATTTTTTTATAATTTCTTTTTTAGTCATTCCTAAAATAGCTCCATTAAAAAAAATATTTTCTCTGCCGGTTAATTCTGGATGAAATCCTGTGCCTACTTCTAGCAAAGAAGCTGTTTTGCCTCGCATTATTGCTTCGCCAGTAGTTGGCGGAGTAATACCTGTTAAGATTTTCAAAAGAGTGGATTTGCCTGCGCCATTAGCTCCGATAATGCCGACAGCTTCACCTTTTTCCACAGTAAAATTAACATTTTTAACAGCCCAAAATTCTTCCTTGGTTTCTGTTCCAGTAATTTGTTTTACTTTATGTTTGGCAAACGAAAAAGGGTTTTTAAAAACATTAGTTAATACATCGCGCAAAGCAACATATCCGCCTTGTTGATGCGTGATATTATATTTTTTCCCTAAGTTTTTTACTTCAATAATTGAGTTCATATTATATCAGCAAAATAACGTTCGGTTTTTTTAAAATATATTATTCCTATTATAAAAATAATAAAAGTAGTAATAAAAGAAATTCCAAGAAGTGTCCAGTTAATTGGAGCATTGTTAAATATGGAGGCATGCGCTGCTTTAATTACTCCTGTCATTGGATTAATAGCTAATACCCATGAATATTTGCCAGCAATGCTGGCCGGATAGATTACCGGAGTAATAAACATTAACATTTGAATAAAAAACGGGAGTATATAACGAACATCTCTATATTTTACATTTACAGCCGCTAAAAAAAGTCCGCCGCCAACAGCTACCATAAAAGATATAAATAATAATAATGGGAGAATTAATAATCCCATTAAATTGGGCGTATAACCATAATAAATCATCATTCCGATTAGAATTATTGAGGCGATAAAAAAATCAACTAATTTTGTAAGCACTGCTGATATTGGCAGGATTAATCTGGGGAAATATACTTTTGTAATAATTGCCTGATTGACAATTAAACAATTGCTGGTTTCTGTCAAAGCTCCGGAAAAAAATTGCCAAATTAATAGTCCGACATAAACAAAAATAGGGTAGGGAATATTGTCGGACGGCATTTTTGCAAAATTGCCAAAAAATATTGAGAAAACAACCATTGTGGTGAATGGTTGAAATAATGCCCAAGTAATGCCAATGGCAGTTTGTTTATATCTTACTTTTAAATCTCGCCAGGTAAAAAAATACATCAGCTCTTTGTATTTCCAAAGTTCCGTGATATCTTTAATAGAGAAAAATTTTTTAGGCCTGATTATTGTTTCCATAATTCCTAATTACGGGACAGTCCCTTGTTTAGATAATACTATTTTAGGGGTAAAAGTCAATTGCTTGGCCAGACTCCTGGCAATGACAGTCCCTTTTTTTGACTCGCGAGTGTTATTAAGCTATAATCTATTTATGACAAGCAGTGATTTAAAATCAGGCTGGTCTTTAATCGGCAATGGCCATATTTTTGAATTTTTAGTTAAAAGTTTGGCAAAAAATAATGTTTCTGGCAGTTATATTTTTACAGGTCCGGCGGATTTAGGTAAAGCCACGGCTGCTCATTTTTTTGCGCGCAGCTTAGTTTGCGATAATACTGATAGTTTAAAAAAGCCCTGCGGTAAATGCCCAACCTGCATAGAAGCGGTTAAAAATATCCATAGCGACATTTATTTAATAGAAAAATTAGAAGATAAAAAAAATATTTCCATTGATCAAGTAAGGGATTTTATCAGAAACCTTAACATGAGTTCGTTTTTAAATTCCTATAAAATCGGCATTATTAAAAGCGCGGAAAATTTAAGCCAAGGCGCGGTTAACGCCTTATTAAAAACTTTGGAAGAACCGAAAATTAAAGTAGTAATAATTTTAACCGTGACTGACCTTGAAGCTTTGCCTAAAACCATCATCTCGCGCAGCCAAATTTTACGGTTTAAGGCCGTAGCCAGCAATATTATTCATGATGAATTAATTAAAAATTATAAGGCTTCAAGAAGTCAGGCCAAGAATTTTTCCCGGTTGTGCGCCGGCCGGCCGGCTTTAGCTTTAAAGTTTTTTCAGAATGAAGAGTATTATAAAAGCTACAAAGCTTATGTTAAATCTTTTATAGGTTTACTGGACATTGATATAAATGAGCGTTTTTCCACAATCGAAAATATTTTAGGCAAAGAGGCCAGAGGGCAAGAAGCGGTTAGATTAGCGGCCGGCATTGTTGATATTTGGCAAAATTTAGCCAGAGATTTAATGCTCATGGAATTAAATTTAGCAGATTTAATTCAGCATGAGGCGTTTATTAAAGATTTGGCTGAAGTAAAAAGCAAATTAAATCTAAAAGCGCTGTTAAATTTAATAAATATTTTAAGGCAGAGCCGAGAATATTTAGCAGCTAATGTTAGTCCTAGGCTGGCGCTAGAAAGCGTGGCAGTAAGTTTTTAGAAAATTGATAATTTAACTAAAACATATGTCTAAAAAGTTATTTTTACTGTTGCCGCTAACAGTGCTTATGCTGTCAGGTTGCACGCTTAGCTTTGGCACTGGTTCAAGCACTAGCTCGGGCAATGCTTTGGATGGCGGAGTTTTTAAATCTTTAAATAAAGGGGCGAATTGGACGCAAAAGGCTTTAATTCAAAGTGTTAATGCTAAAAAAAGTTTTGTCGGAATTGATATTATTTCATTAGGTCTTGATCCTAGCGATAATAAAGCAATTTATGCCGGCAGTTTTGAAAACGGTTTATTTTATAGTTATGACGGCGCTGAAAGCTGGCAGGTTGCCGCAGGTCTAAACAAGGTAAGCATAACTAACATAGCGGTTGATCCGGCGGATAAATGCGTGATTTACGCGACCGCGGGCAATAAAGTTTTTAAATCCGATGATTGCAGCCGCGCTTGGACGCAAGTTTATTTTGATAATGATCTAAAAGCAATTGTAAGCGCGATAGTGATTGATTATGCCAGCAGTAATAATATTTTTATCGGCACTTCAAACGGCGATATTATTAAAAGTTCGGATAGGGGAGCGAGCTGGCGCGCTTTAGCCAGACTTGACAGTTATGTTGGTAAAATTGTTATTAGTCCGGTTAGTTCAAAAATCATGTTCGCGGGCACAACGGCTAAGGGTATTTCCCGTTCTACTGATGGCGGCGATAAATGGGAAAAGCTGGCCGATAAACTAGAGGCTTTTGACAACAGTAATCGTTTCCGCGATTTAGTTATAGCACAAGCGGAAAAAGCCACAGTCTTTTTAGCTACTAATTATGGTTTATTAAAATCAGTCGACGATGGCAATACTTGGTTAAAAATTGAGCTTTTAACCGCGGAAAAAGACGCTAAAATATATTCTATCGCTGTCAATCCTAATGACGCCAATGAAATATATTATACGACCGACACGACTTTTTATGGTTCGTCGGACGGGGGTAAGAATTGGACTTCAAAAAAATTGCCAACCAGTCGCGTTGGCGCTAAATTATTGCTTGATCCGAAAAATCCTGCTATTGTTTATTTGGCTGCCAAACAGGTTAAAAAATAAAATTAAAATGATATTTTATGAATCAATACATTCAAACCAAGCAAGCTGATTTTATTAAAGCCATTGATTTTTTTAAGAAAGATATTTCAAGCATAAGAACTGGACGGGCTAATCCTGCCATGTTAGACGGTATTTTTGTTGACGCTTATGGCACAAAAACCGCTTTAGTCGGTCTAGCTTCCATAAACGTGCCAGAAGCGCGCAGCATGATTGTTACGCCTTGGGATAAAACTATTACCAAAGACATTGAAAAAGCTATTACGACCGCTAATTTAGGCATAAATCCGGTTAATGAGGGCGATAAGATTCGTCTGGTTGTGCCACAGTTAACCGAAGAAAATCGTAAAGAGTTGGTTAAAAAATTGAGCGAAAAAATGGAAATTGCCAGAATCGCGCTTAGGCAGATTAGAGATGAGATTAAGAATATAATTGAAGCGGCATTTAAAGATAAAGCCATGAGCGAAGATGATAAATTTCGCTTTATTAAAGAATTGGATGAAGAAATTACTAAGCAAAACGATGTTTTAAAAAGTATCAAAGACAAAAAAGAAGAAGAGATAATGACGATATAAAGATTGAAACATTATTTTAAAATTTAAAATTATTTTTTATGCTACTAACAATTATCACTTTCATCATAGTCTTATCTGTTTTGGTGTTCGCGCACGAACTCGGGCATTTTATGATGGCTAGAAAATTTGGCGTTAAAGCTGAGGAATTTGGCTTAGGTTTTCCGCCTAGGGCATGTGGGTTTTATAAAAATAACCAAGGCAAATGGAAGCATATTTTTGGCAAAAAAGACGTGACTGATTGTCAAAGTACAATTTATTCCATTAATTGGCTACCATTGGGCGGTTTTGTAAAAATCAAGGGCGAAAATGGTGCTTTGGCAGACTCTGAGCGAGAAGAAGATCAAGATAGTTTTGCTGGTAAAAAAATTTGGCAAAGAGCTTTTATGCTTTCGGCCGGCGTGGCCATGAATATCATTTTAGCCGCGGTTTTAATAACCGTTGGTTTTATGATCGGTTTTCCTCAGGCCTTAGGCGAGCAATTAAACGCGCGCGCTCATATTAGCGATAAAAAAATTCAGATTGTTCAAGTCATGGAAAATACTCCGGCCGCATCAGCCGGTTTGCAAGCCGGCGATGCGATAATTAGTATAGACAATAATAGTTTTTTAAATTATCAGGAGTTGCAGAATTATGTTGCTTCTAATATCGGTAATAAGTTAGCTTATAAAATAAAACGCGATCAAGATTTAATCGAGGCGAATATAATTCCCGAGTTGATGCCAAAGACCAATAAGGCAGGAGTGGGCATAGCCATTACTGAAACAGGTATAGTTAGTTACCCATGGTATTTAGCGGGCATAGAGGGTGTTAAAACGACTTTTATTTTAATTTGGGCGATTATCGCGGCGTTTTATGAATTGATTAAAGGATTAATTTTGGGCCATGGCATAACCGCTGATTTAACAGGTCCGGTGGGCATCGCCACTTTAACAGGTCAAGTAGCGCACATGGGCTTTGTTTATCTTTTGCAATTTACAGCTTTGCTGTCAATCAACTTAGCTGTCATAAATTTTTTTCCTTTTCCGGCTTTGGACGGCGGAAGAATGTTATTTTTAATTATTGAAAAAATAAAAAGATCCCCGGTTAAAAAAGAAGTTGAAGCAACAATACATAATATCGGTTTTGCCTTGCTTATGGTTTTGGTGGTTTTTGTGACATTTCGCGATGTGGCAAGGTTTGGAAATGTATTTAAGAATATTTGGGAGAAAATAGCCGGATAATGTAATTTCTAATTTCTAAATTATTATTTCTAATTTATAGTAGAAATAATAAAATTTTAATTTATGCAATTAAACATCAAAGCGACTAATTTAGAATTAACACCTGAATTAAAAGAATATGTGCAGAAAAAGATGGATATGCTGGATAAATATTTGGGCAAGTTAAAAATTATCAGCGCTCATTTTGAGGCTATAAAAACGACTAATCATCATTTAAAAGGTGAAATTTACTGCGCTGAAGCCAATTTAGCGGTGAATGGCGATTTATTGCGGGTGCAAAAAACCGAAAAAAATTTATTTAAAGCTATTGATAAAGTAAAAGATCATTTAGAAGTGGTAATTAAAAAATATAAAGATAAAAAGAAAAAGTCTATAAAGTCTATAAAGTCCATAAACTCTGTTTAGATACAACAAATTATCGAACAGGGCAAGGTCAAAAGTCGAAAGTTTGTAAAATTATTAAGGTATTTAGGGGCTGTGGCCGAAAGAGCATTGGGCCACAGCCCCATTTTAATACGATGTTTATATTTTCTAAAATTTTTGGCGATTCTAATGAAAAAGTAATAAAAACTTTATTGCCGATTGTGGAGCAGATTAATAATTTGGAAAAAAAGTATCAGATAATGAGTGATGAAGAATTAAAGACGCAAACAGAGGAATTTAAAAAAAGGTTGGGCGTGGAAGAAACCTCGCCCAGGCCTTCTCCTTCTAAAGCAGGGGCAGGCCTTGATGAAATTTTACCTGAGGCTTTTGCTGTGGCCAGGGAGGCTGCTAAAAGAGTTTTAGGCCAGCGCCATTATGATGTTCAACTTATGGGCGGCATAGTACTTCATCGTGGCCAAATAGCAGAAATGAGAACCGGAGAAGGAAAAACTTTAGTAGCCACTTTGCCGGCTTACTTAAATGCTTTAATCGGTCACGGCGTGCATGTGATTACGGTTAATGATTATTTGGCTAAGCGCGACGCTGAATGGATGGGGCAGGTCTATAATTTTTTGGGTTTGACAGTAGGGTGTATAACACATGAGCAGGCTTTTAAATTCGTAAATACAACCCCCCCAACCCCCCCTTATCAAGGGGGCAACTCAACCCCCCCAACCCCCCCTTATCAAGGGGGCAACTCAACCCCCCCAACCCCCCCTTATCAAGGGGGCA
>JAHJXD010000008.1 GCA_018827685.1 Patescibacteria group bacterium | reverse complement strand
ATAGCCAGACCGACCGTCAAACAGGCGCTGGATGCTTTACTTAAACTTAAAAAAATAGAAAGAATTGGATTGGGTAGAAGCGCCAGATACAGAAAAATCTAAGATACAAAATACGCATAGGAATTTTGGGCTTCGGGAATTCACCCCTTTAATTCCCCTCTGCCCTTCGCCCAAAACGGGAAAACAAAAATTAAATTCTTTTTTAAGAGCGGCTCGCCGTTGGCGAGCCAAAGGAAAACATGTACATCATATAACACGCTATATCCGGCTGCGGCTTCGCGGAAGCCTTCGCTTAAATTCTGCTCCGCTGCGCTCCGCTTTTATCACATAACAACGAGTATCCGGCTGCGCAGATAAAGCTGAATTAATAGTTTTTTTACTTTATGGTTTTTTAATTTTTTATTTGCGAGTAACTAAAAACCACCTCGCAATTGAGATGGCTTTTAGCGCGGCGGAGAGCAGAGGAGTCGAACCTCATCCGCAAAAGCGAACCAACGGGATATCAAGCCGCGACGCCTCCGAGGCGCTTTACTCTCCGTTCCGCCGCAACATAATTATATCATTAAAAAAAACAAAAATAAAAACACCCTCTTCGCGAGAAGAAGATGTTTTTATTGGTCCACCTTTGGTGAGGTTTCCGCGGACTTGATATCCTGCTATAAATATAGCACGTCCACTATCGATGTCAAGGTTAAATTATTAAATTATTCACCAGCAAATCAAAAAATTAAAAAACAGCTAATTTAAGGCAAAAACTATAAATTCAGCCTTATCTGCTCCGCGCAAATTTTATTTATTCTTTAGTTATTAACAATAATAAGGTAGAATAAATAAAACTTCGGATACTCGTAAACGATGCAAAATGTTGCCCCGCCCCGCTCCGCTTTTATTTTGCATAACGCGTGATATCTGGTTACGTGAAAGAAAAATATTATTTAATATCTCTGTAATTATTAATCAAAAATTTTATGGGCAACCCATTTGAATTACAAGCCTGTCTTAGAATGGATAAAAAGGATATTCCCGGTCCGCTTGAGATTGGCAAAGAATATAGTTTTAGCAAAAATGGACACAGGCTTTATCAAATCAAAAGTTCCAATGGATCTGCGTGATGAAAACTGGAATGCATATGGCAGATGTGTAATAACCAAGTATACTTTAGGCGAAGGGAAAACTATTGGAACTTACGTCTTGGTGAAAATTTTTGATAAAATCCAAGGCGAGCAGGTTCCTAAGGCGTTTGTTTCCGATGAAGAAGTCGATGCTGTTCTATCCGATATTAAATAATATTTTTCTTTCACTCCACCCAAATTTTTATTTTCTCTTTTTTAAAAATAATAAGGAATAAAATAAAAAAATAAATTTGCCCCGTCGCTGGGTGTTGTCAAGGGTATTGTCAAGGGTGTTTGCCAAAATCCTATCCGCATGTTAGGATAATCTTGTTCACTTAGTGAACTTAATTAATTATCTTTGTTGTCAGGTAAACCGTAAATTTAGAAGATATTTTCCCTAAAATTGGAATATAAAATTTGTGAATTTCATAATTAAATCTTCTTTGATTAAAATTTACAGCGCGAACAATAACTGTTTTATAAGTTAAAGCAGTTGTTTATTGTTTTTAAACCTCTGACGACAAAATTCATAAACCTATGATGTATGCTATTTATGTAATTTTGCTAATCAGCGGTTTTTTTATTGGCTATTGGCTTAGAAAAAAACGAGCTTTAACCGAAGTTTCCAGCGCCGAAGCTCATGCTGAAAAAATTCTAACCGATACTAAGGGTAAACAGAAAGAACTGTTGCTCCAAGCCCAGGAAAAAGCTTTAAAAATCATTGAAGAGGCTAAAAAAGAAGACGAGCTAAGGCGCCGGGAAATTAATGGCCTGCAATCCAGGCTGGAAAAACGCGAAACCGTGTTTTCGCAGAAGTTACTAGAACTGCAAGACAAGCAACAGCAACTTTATGACAAAGTTAATAAAGTTGAAGAAGTGAAAGAAAAAATCAAACAAATTAAAGAAAATCAACTAGCTAAATTGGAAAAAATTGCCGGCCTGTCCAAGGAAGAAGCCAAACAGGTTTTATTGAAAAACATTGAAAGCGACATTAAAGACGACTTGGTCATTAGAATTAACAAACTGGAAAAAGAATCGAGCGAGGTCTTAGACGATAAAGCGCGCGACTTAATGGCTGGCGCCATTCAACGCTTGGCTTCAACTTATGCCACAGAAATTACTACCACCACGGTCGACCTGCCCAATGATGAAATGAAAGGCCGCATCATCGGCCGCGAAGGCAGAAATATAAAAGTAATAGAACAGCTAACCGGCGTAGAAATTATTGTTGATGACACGCCTAATGCCATAACTATTTCCGGATTTTCGCCAATCAGACGCCATATAGCCAAAAGAACTTTGGATTATTTAATTAAAGATGGTCGCATCCACCCGACTAAAATTGAAGACGCGATTAAGCAGGCTAAAGAAGAATTAGCTTTAGACATTAAAAAGGCTGGTGAAGAAGCCATGTATGAAGTCGGGGTTACAGGCTTTGATCCGAAATTAGTGAATATTATCGGCCGACTTAAATACCGTTCAAGCTATGGACAAAACGCTCTGAGTCATTCGGTGGAAGTAGCTCATTTATCCGCATTGTTAGCAGAAGAATTGGGCGCGGATGTAACATTGGCTAAAAAGAGCGGACTCTTGCATGACATAGGCAAAGCGGTTGACCATGAAGTCCGAGGCACACATCCTGAAATCGGAGCCAACATCGGTAAAAAATTTAATTTGACTCAGGAAATAATCGCGCCAATTTTAACTCACCACGAAGATCGCCCTGATGGCTTAATTTCCATCATCGTTAAAGTAGCCGATGCTATTTCAGCGGCTCGTCCAGGCGCTCGCCACGACACTTTTGACCAATATATCCAACGTTTGGAAGAATTGGAAAAAATCGCTACTTCGTTTGAAGGTATTGAAAAAGCTTACGCTATTCAAGCCGGACGCGAAGTTAGAATTTTCGTCGCCTCGGATAAAATTGATGATTTAGCGGCGATTAATTTAGCTAAAGAAATCGCTAAAAAAATTGAACAAGAATTAAAATATCCTGGCGAAATAAAAGTTAATGTTATTAGAGAAATGCGCGTGACCGAATACGCCAGGTAATAACCCGTAACTCGTAACCCGTAACTCGTAACTCGCAACTCGTAACTCGTAACCCGTAACTCGTAACTCGCAACTCGTAACTCGTAACCCGTAACTCGTAACTCGCAACT
>JAHJXD010000007.1 GCA_018827685.1 Patescibacteria group bacterium | reverse complement strand
TTGTAAAAAATCAACTGCGTAAGTCCTGTTATTAAGATATTTATATTATTTTATATATCCACAGTTTTTATTAGAGCATTTAATCTCGTTTTTTTTAGCATCTTCTATTAATAAATTTTCGCAGTCCGGACATTTTTCTCCAGTGGGACGACCCCAAAAAGCGGTTTTGCAAGTCGGATATTGGTTACAAGCGTAAAAGATGCCGCGACGACTGCGTTTTTGTACAATCTCGCCTTTGCGGCAAACCAGGCAAGTTATATTTGTGCTATTATTATCACCGCTAATATTTTTTAAATTTTTACATTTTGGATAAGCAGAGCAGGCTAAAAATGGACCGAATTTACCGACCTTAATCGCCATAGCTGAACCGCATTTTTCACAAACCTGGTCTTTATATTTTTCTTTTAGCTCTTTAATTTCCTGACTATCAGCTTGGCTATTTTTATCCGTGCCTGGCATGGATTTAATATTTTTACATTCAGGAAAAGCGCTGCAAGCTAAAAATTTTCCATAACGGCCGGTTTTAATGATCATGGGCGCGCCGCATTTATCGCACACCTCGCTTGATTTTTCTTCGGGCATAATGTCTTTTTTATTTATGGCTTTATATTTATTTTCTAAATTAGCATGAAATGGTTCGTAAAACTCTTTAATTATTGGCTGCCATTTAACCTCGCTATCGGCGATTGAATCCAAATCATTTTCTAATTTAGCAGTGAACTGATAATCGACGATATTGGGAAAATGTTCAACTAATAAATCATTAACCACAAAAGCGATATCAGTTGGCTCTAAACGTTTGTTCTGGTCGCGCCGCACGTAATTTCTGTCAACTATAGTGGCTATAATCGGAGCGTAAGTTGATGGCCGTCCGATACCGTATTTTTCTAATTCTTTAACTAATCCGGCGTCCGAATATCTTGCCGGCGGTTTGGTAAAATGTTGTTCTTTTTTTATTTCTTCTAATTCAAGTTTTTCTTTTATTTTTAATTCCGGCAGTTCTATTTCTTGGTTTTTTTCCGGGTAAATTTTTAAATAACCGTCGAATTTTAAAATTTGACCATTAGATCTGAATTGATAAGACTTCGCGCCGGCAATCAGCCCGACATTGGTCTGGCAGATCTGCTTGGCAAGAATTGGCAATTTGGTATCAATATCAATTACCGTGGTGTCAACTATCGCTTCGCTCATTTGTGAGGCTATCGCCCTTTGCCAGATTAATTTATATAATTTGTTTTGATTAGGATTTAACTTGTCGGCTGCTGATTCGGGCGCGCGCGAGGCTTCGGACGGACGAATGGCTTCATGCGCTTCTTGCGCGCCTTTAGATTTGGTTTTAAAACGGCGCGGTATTTTAAGCGCGTAGGCAGCGCCTAAATTTGCGGTTAAATACTCGGCCGCCTGGCTTAAAAAGTTATCTGATAAATTTAGCGAGTCGGTTCTCATGTAAGTTATAAAACCAATTTCATAAAGCTGCTGCGCTACCAGCATAGTTTGCTTGGCTGAGAAACCGAGCCAGCGGTTGGCGGTTTGCTGCAGACTGGAAGTGGTAAAAGGTTTAGGCGGCTGTTTTTTAGTTTGTTTTTTTTCTAAATTAGCCACTAAGTATTCGGCTCCATTAAGCGCGGTTAAAATTTCAGTTGCTTGCTCTTCATTTTTAATTTCCAACTTATCTATAGTTTTATTATTAATTTTGTTCAGCCTGGCTAAAAATGGAATTTCGCCATGGTCTTGTCTTTGGCAAGGAGAAGGGGAAAGTAATGCTGTTATATCCCAGTACTCATTCGTAATAAATTTTTTTATTTCCCGCTCTCTCTCGACAATTAAGCGAACTGCTGCTGATTGCACTCGGCCGGCAGATAAACCCCTAGCTACTTTTTTCCATAGGAAAGGCGATAGTTCATAGCCGACCAGCCGATCAAGAATTCTTCTAGCTTGCTGGGCATTAACCAATTTCATATCAATTTTTCTAGGATGTTCTAAGGCTTGCTCAATCGCAGACTTAGTAATTTCATGAAATACGATGCGGTCGGCATTTTTAGGATCAATTTTAAGAGCTTCGGATAGATGCCAAGCAATGGCTTCGCCTTCGCGGTCTTCATCAGTAGCCAAAATAATTTTATCTGATTTTTTGGCTAAGGCTTGAAGTATTTTAAGATTTTTTTTAGCTTTTATCGGCACGATATATTTAGGCTCGAAGTCATGTTCAATATCAATACTCATTTTACTAACCGGCAAATCTCTGACATGACCAAAAGAAGATTCAACATTAAAATCAGAACCTAAAAATTTAGCTATAGTTTTTGCTTTAGTTGGAGATTCGACGATAACTAATTTCATAAAAAAACAAAAATAATTATTAGACCTGTTGCATAATAACTCATGACTGCAATTTCCATATTTTGGCTAAATTTTTTCTAAATTTTCTTGCCTATGCTTAGGCATAAGCTTCAAAAATTTATAAAAAATTTATCTCAAAATCTGAAAATTTCGTTACATAATTTATTATGCAACAGGTCTATTTTCTTGTTTTCTATATTTTGTGTTATAATGGGACTGTGGTCCAATGCCATATTGGGCATAAATTTCCAAATTTCGATGATAAAAAAATAAATGACTTCAAATAAATTTCAAAATTTAAAAATTAATTCAGCCGTTTTAACGTCCCGTTTTGTTATTGATTTAAAGCAGAATTTGCTTGAAAAGGAAATACAACAACCTAAGATGAAAATTTATAGCCGAAAGAGCATTTGGCCACAGTCCCCTGAGATAAAAAAACCGCAAAATATTGAGGAAAAATTTGAAAAATTGGTTAAAATTGACAATTATTTATCCACTCCATCAAACCAGCTGGCTTTTATCACGCTAGGAAAATTATTATACATTATTTTAAAGAAAGTTTTTATCTTATTTTATAAAATTTGTTACGCGGTTGGCTGGGCAATCGTATTTATTTTAAGGTTAGCCTATTTTTTATTTTTAGCCATAATCAGGCCGATTAAAAAGATTTTTTATAAATTACAGCCGATGATTGACAAAATTTTTAAATATATATCACAAGGTTATCAGGCCAAGCAAACGACGGCTATTTCAATGTTCGTGAGATTGCCGTGCTTGTTTCAAAAGCTTGCAATGACAGGAAAGAAGTTGATTGCGGAAGAAAGAGATTGCTTCATCATTGACACTCCTCGCAATGACAAACATCCAATCGGCTATCTAAAGCCGACCTTAGTTTTTGCCGGAATATTGCTGGTTATTATTTTACCTGTTAAAGCTTTTACTTATTATAAAGTTATAGATCTTGTTAAGGGCAGGGTTTTAGGCGCTAGCCAAAGCGCTATGGGTAATTTAGTATTGGCTGGTCAGTCGGCTGCTGATTTTAACTTTGACCAAGCCGGCCAAGGCTTTGAGAGCGCTGGTAATAATTTTTTAAGCGCGCAAAATGAACTTGAAGAAATTAATGGTTTGCTATTTTCCTTAGCCTCTGTTTTGCCTGATAAAAATATACGGTTGGCCGCTGCTAGTAAAGATATACTAAAAGCCGGCGAGTCAAGCGCCAACGCTGGACAAAATTTAAGTTTGGCTATGGCCAGCTTTTTTAATGATAAAGAAAATAACGTTAATAGTATTTTAAAAAATTTAAGTTTTTACGGACATAATGCCATAATTAATTTAACCGAATTAACTAATGCGCTAGACAGGATAAATAGCGAAATTATACCGGAAAACTACCAAAAACAATTTATTTTATTGAAACAAAAAATAGGAGAAATTAATCGCGGCTTAAAAGAATTTATCAGTTTGGCTGATAGTTTAAATAATTTTTTAGGCGCCAGCGCGGATAAAAGATATTTATTGGTATTTCAAAATAATTCAGAGTTGCGCGCTTCAGGCGGTTTTATCGGCAGTTTTGCTTTAATCGATTTTTCTAAAGGCAAGATCAAAAATCTTGAAGTTCCCGGAGGCGGTTCTTATGATACTGAGGCTGGTTTTTTAAAAAAAATAAAAGCTCCAGAACCTTTAAGTTTGGTTAATTCCTGTTGGCATTTTTGGGACGCTAACTGGTGGCCTGATTGGCCGACTTCGGCGCGAAAACTGGCTTGGTTTTATGAAAATTCCGATGGTTCAACGGTTGACGGTGTCCTTAGTTTTACATCTACTGTGATGGAAAAATTATTAAAAATAACCGGCCCGATAGATTTAAAAGATAAATACGGATTAGTATTTGACGCGGATAATTTTTGGCTGGAGACGCAAAAATTAGCCGAGCAAAAACCGGATGTAACTAAAGAGCCTAAAAAAATAATCGGAGATTTAATGGATAAAATTATTCAAGAACTGCCTAAACGGTTAAGTAAAGATAATATAGCGCTATTATTTAACCTTATGGAAGAGTCGCTAGCTGATAAAAATATTTTATTTTATTTTACGGACAAAGATCAGGAAGCCAAGGTTGACGATTTTGGCTGGAGCGGTAGTATCAAAAATACGGACGGTGATTATTTAAACGTTATTAATACTAATATAGCCGGCGGCAAAAGCGATCGTAAAATCAAGCAGAACATTATTCATAAAACAAAAATTCAGCTTGACGGTTCAATTGTTGACGAATTGATTATTAGGCGCGTTCATGAGGCAATCAATCGCGAGCCTTTTTCAGGCGTTAGAAATGTTGACTGGATAAGAGTTTATGTGCCACTCGGGTCTGAATTAATAGAAGTTAGCGGTTTTAAGCCGGTGGATAAAATATTTTTTGAAAAAGACATTGCCGGCATGAATGATGATCCGGATGTCTTAGCCGGAGAAGGCCAAGCGCGAACAGACGAATTAACCGGCACGAAAATTTATAATGAATTTGGTAAAACCGTGTTTGCTAACTGGTCACAGCTCGACCCTGGCGAAACTATCGAAATAAACATAAAATATAAATTACCTTTTAAGCTTACTGATCAAAAACAGGTTCTTAATCAGAAATTTACAGATCAGTTGATTGCTAAAGCCGGCGCGATCTTGAATCCTGAACAAAAAAATTTATATTCATATTCACTATTAGTGCAAAAACAACCGGGTATGAATTCATCCACCATAGAAAGCGAATTAGAATTAAATAATTGTTTTGAATCGATTTGGAAATATCCAGCCAGCTTAAATCAGAACCAAAACAGCTGGTTGATAAATGAAGATTTAAATCAAGACAAAATAATGGCGATAATAGTTGAAGAGAAGTAATATGAACAATAAAATAAAAATAAAACAAAACTCATCAAGCCTGTCAGAATTCGTTCAACGGCCCATAGCCTCGGACGAAGAAGTTGAAGCTTTTGACGAGTATGCTGAAAATGAAGCTAAAGAAGAAGAAATAAAAAACAGTTTAATAAAAATTTACCAAGACGACCAAGGCAATAGAGTTGATGTAAAAAAAATGATAATTAAAGCAAAGCGCGGTTTACTTTTTAATTTATTTACTTTTTTAATAGTATTGTTTGTTTTCGGCGGCGCGATTTACGGCGCTTATAATTATATTTATTTAAAAATTATTAACAACAAAGCCACAGTCACTCTTGAATTTAATGCTAATAAAGAAGTGGTTGCGGGAGAAGAATTTTATTATGATTTAAATTACAAGAACGAAGATAATGTCGACATGACCAAGATTGAAATAAAAATAACTTACCCTGATAATTTTATATTTTTAAACAGTGAGCCAGAGCCAAGTAGAAATAATAATATTTGGGAAATAACCAGCTTAGACGCGCATCGCAGCGATGTCATAAGAATAAAAGGTAAATTAGCCGGCCCTTCAGATAGCAGTAATATTATTTTAGCCGATATAATATATACTCCGAAAAATTTTTCCAGCGAATTTAAAAAATCAACCAGTCTTGAAACTAAAATAAATGATATTGGCCTTGATTTTTCTTTTAATAATTCTTCTGGCGCGCTGATTAATGAAACCAACGAGATTGCAGTTAAGTTTAAAGCTAAAACCGAAAGTTATATCAGTAATTTGCGTTTAAATGTTGAGCATCCGGAAGAAGCGGAAATAATTAGTCTGGAGCTTGCTAACCAAGACAATGCTTCAAGTTCAGCCGTAAAAGCCGGCGCGCCGGCCGGGCTTATAGTACAATCAAGCGGTCCTGACATTTGGTTTTTAAGTAATTTTGGCAAGAATGAAAATGAATTTAAAATTAAATTTAAAATTAAAGAAAAAAAACAACCGAATATTAATCTTAAATTAAAATTTGAATTGCCTGAACAAACTTTAAACTTGCCGCCAAAATATCATTTATTTTATGAAAAGGATTTAGTTTATGATGTAATTAAAAGTGATTTAAACATCAATTTAATAATCAACGGCTCACCGTTTGATCAAGGCGTGGATTTCGGCCAAACTTTAAATTATTCAATTAATTATGCTAATAAGGGCGATACTGCCATGAAAGATGTTATTATTATGGCGATTTTAGAAAGTGATTT
Source organism: Patescibacteria group bacterium (assembly GCA_018827685.1). Lineage (GTDB taxonomy): Bacteria > Patescibacteriota > Patescibacteriia > Patescibacteriales > GWC2-42-12 > JACPHD01. The sequence goes on along the minus strand of JAHJXD010000007.1, from coordinate 3,865 downwards.
TATTAATTGGCAAACTCTAAATGACCAAAATAATGGCAAAATCAGCGGCAATACTATTAGCTGGAGCAAACAGGAAATTCCCGCTTTAGCAGAGCTGCCAAGCGGCGCCGAAGCAGTAATGGATTTTTCGCTAAAATTAAAAACACAAGCGGAAATTGATTTAAGCAAGACTTATCAAGTAAAAAGTTATGTACAATATAGTATTGAAAGTAAAAACGTTTCTTTAGATAACCAGAGCAATGCTGTTATTAATAAAATTAATAGCGATTTGAATTTATCAGAACAAGTAAGATACTTTAATGATGATAATATCGCTGTTGGTTCAGGTCCTTTACCGCCCAAGGTTGGGCAAGCCACCAGTCTAAAAGTTTATTGGGCGATAAACAATAATTTGCATGAATTAAATGATTTGCGAATTAGTGTAACTTTGCCTGCTAACATAGCCTGGGATAATAAAAACAGAGCCTCGGTCGGGTCATTGGATTATGACAGTCAGACTAACCAAGTTGTTTGGCAAATTGGCCGTTTGCCAGTTACGGTTTTTAAAGCTGACGCCGAATTTAATATAAGCATTAGCCCTGGCGAGTCTGATAGAAATAAAATTATGATAATCCTGCCAGGCACTAATGTCGCGGCCATAGACAGCGAAACCAACACGCAAATTAATAAGACTCTAAAAGCTAAAAATACTATGTTGGAAGATGATAATATGGCCAGCGGAGACGGAATAATTCAGTAATGACACATATAATGCAAAATAAAAAACGTATTGCCGCGGCTATGTCAGGCGGAGTGGATTCTTCAGTAGCGGCTAAACTATTAAAAGACCAGGGACATAAAGTCGTTGGCATTTTTTTGTATTTTTGGAAAGAAAAGATTAAAGGTAAAGTTAATTTTGAAAATAAATGCTGTTCAACAGAAGCTCTTATGGATGCCAGACGAGTTTGCAATAAAATTGGAATACCTTTATACACGCTTAATTTTTCAAAAATATTTAAAAAGCAAATTGTAGATAATTTTTTGGGTGAATATAAAATTGGCAATACACCTAATCCTTGCGTAAGATGCAATAAATTGGTTAAACTCGGATTTTTAATCAAGCAGGCCAAAAAATTAGGCTTTGATTACATTGCGACAGGACACTATGTTAAAAAGTTAAAAGTTGAAAGTAAAAAGTTGAAAGTAAAATACAAATTATATAGAGCAAAAGATAAAAATAAAGACCAATCGTATTTTTTGTGGACTTTTAATCAAGGCGAATTAAAACATCTGCTTTTTCCATTAGGCAATTATACTAAGCCGCAAGTGAGAAAATTGGCAAAAAAATTTAATTTGCCAGTTGCGGAAAAAAAAGAAAGCCAGGAAGTTTGTTTTATACCGGAGAAAAGTCATAATGAATTTTTGCAACGGCATTTAAAATTAAAACCAGGTTTAATCCTCTCCTTGCCAAGCAGAGGGCGCGGTAAGGTTTTGGGAAAGCATTCTGGCTTACCGCTTTATACCATAGGGCAAAGAAAAGGCATAGGGATTGGCGGCACTGGTCCATATTACGCGGCTAAAATGGATTATAAAACCAATACTTTATATGTAGTGGATAATGGCAATGATAAAATTTTATTTAGTAATACATTAATCGCTAAAAACGTTAATTGGCTATCCGATGTTGAACCAAAAATGCCGCTTAAATGCGAAGCTGTAATACGTTATGGGCATAAATCGGCAAAGTGCGCAATAACTAAATTATTAAAAAATAAATATCAAGTTAAATTTGAACAAGCGCAACGAGCCATAACGCCTGGCCAGAGCGCAGTATTTTATTCTGGGCAGGAAGTTTTGGGCGGAGGAATAATTTGCCAAAATTAAACAGATTTTATATACTTATTTCATGACCTCAAAACAATTACGTCAAAAATTTTTGGATTTTTGGAAATCAAAAGAGCACGTGATTGTCCCTGGCGCTTCTTTAATTCCGGAAAATGACCCTACGGTTTTATTTACTACCGCAGGCATGCATCCGCTCGTGCCTTATTTAATGGGTGAAAAACATCCGGCAGGCGTTAGGCTGGCTAATTGTCAAAAATGCATTCGTACTTCAGATATTGACGAGGTGGGCGATACAACTCATCATACTTTTTTCGAAATGCTGGGCAATTGGTCGTTAGGCGATTATTTTAAGAAACAAGCTATTGAGATGAGCTTGGAGTTTTTAATTTCGCCAGACTGGTTAGGGCTTGATAAAAATCGGCTGGCCGTGTCAGTGTTCGCTGGCGATAAAGACGCGCCATTTGACCATGAAGCTTATGATATTTGGAAAAGCCTGGGCTTGCCAGAACAACGCATCGCTAAATTGCCAAAGAAAAATAATTGGTGGGGACAGGCAGGCTTAACCGGACCTTGCGGTCCGGACACGGAAATGTTTTATTGGGTAGGAGATCTAAAAAAAATACCAGATAGCTTCAATGATGATAGTCCATTTTGGGTGGAAATTTGGAATGATGTTTTCATGCAATACAATAAAAAAGCTGATGGAATCTATGAACCTTTACGGCAAAAAAATGTTGACACAGGAATGGGGTTAGAAAGAGTTTTAGCCGTCATAAATGGATTTGACGATAACTATGAAACTGATTTATTTAAAAATTTAATTTTTAAAATAGAAGATTTATCAGGCAAAAAATACGGCGATAGCCAGAAAATTACTAAGGCAATGCGCATTATCGCCGATCATCTTAAAGCTGCTGCATTTATTATTGGCGATGACAAAGGAATTGGTCCATCTAATACTGATCAAGGTTATGTAGTCCGCCGCTTAATCAGGCGAGCTATTCGTTATGGCAAGCAATTAGGTATTAACCAATCGCCATGGACAAAAGAAATCGCTAAAGTCGCGGCGCATGATTACACCGACGTTTATCCTGAATTGCAAAAAAATATTGGCCAAGTGATTGAGCAATTTAAGGAAGAAGAAATAAAATTTGCTAAAACGTTGGAGCAAGGCTTAAGAGAATTTGAAAAGTTAAACAGCCAAGAAAAAATTACCGGCCAGCAAGCTTTTAATTTATATCAAACTTATGGTTTCCCGCTGGAAATTACCCAGGAGTTGGCGTTGGAAAAAAATCAAACCGTTGACAAATCGGAATTTAAGAATCAGCTAAAACAACATCGAGAATTATCTCGCACAGCTTCAGCCGGTATGTTTAAAGCAGGGCTGGCAGACGCGAGCCAAGCCGCCATTAAATATCATACGGCCGCTCACCTATTACTCTCTGCTTTAAGAAAAGTTTTGGGCGATCATGTTATCCAAAAGGGAAGTAATATCACGGCTGAACGTCTGCGCTTTGATTTTGCGCATAAAGAAAAAATGACTGATGAAGAAAAACGCCAAGTTGAAAATTTGATAAATCAAGCCATAAAACAAAATTTACCAATAACTTGCGAAGAAATGACTCTTAATGAAGCCAGGGCCAAAGGCGCTCATGGAATTTTTGAAACTAAATACGGGGAGAAAGTAAAAGTTTATACTATCGGCGATGAAAAATTATATTTTAGCAAAGAGATTTGCGGCGGCCCGCATGTGAAGCAAACAGGGGATTTAGGATGTTTTAAAATTCAAAAACAAGAAAGTTCAAGTTCCGGAGTAAGAAGAATTAAGGCGGTTTTAGAATAAACTTTAGTTAAATTAAATATTTAAAAAATTTTCAAATTCAACGTTTATACAAATTACTCTGTCAAGGCAATTTACTCCGTGTCAAATCATTTAATCATGACACCAAAACCTCTTTTTTATCCATCCTGGAAAATGACACTAAAGAAGGGTTCAATTTGTTAGTTGAATTAATGTTTTCTCGACCTTTTTTCTGTTGAT
>JAHJXD010000090.1 GCA_018827685.1 Patescibacteria group bacterium | reverse complement strand
CGCGCGCCTTGCCTGCGGCCTTTTTACGAAGCCGTCCCATTTTCACGACTTTTAAGACTTTTTACGAGGTCGTCATTACACTCATAAAAGGAGGAACACCATGACAGAACATAATTTTCTTAAAAAAGCGGCGTACTGGACGGCTGTATTCCTGTGTATCCTCATCATCGGCGGTACATCAACGGCGTTCGGCTATCAGCCCGTAGAAGCGACTAAAAATGGGTATGCAGGGATCTCAGGCAAGGATAACATCTCTAAAATATTGGCCGTTCTGGAAACCAGGAATTCAGACAGAAAAGTCCTCGATAGAGCGGCCGAGAAACTGCTCACCTTGCAGGGGAAAAAACTTCGGTTGATGTCCTCGCTGTGCGACAGGATTTCGCTGAATAACAACACTGCAGGCACCGAAATAGCCTTTTCGCTGATCATGGCGATGATCGTTCTGTCCTGACATGATTGAACACCATCGGAAGGATCGCCAATGACGGCTCTTTCAGATTCTCCTTGAAAGAGCCGCCAACCTTTTTCACAATTGCACAAATAATTGATATGGACCGTGAGGAGTACATGTTCAAAAGTCTTGCACGTATTTCGTACCATGTCATCGTTGTTCTCCTGAGTACGGCCCTTGCGCTTTCTCTTCCCTTTGTGCTCAGTACCTTGACCGGAAGCTTGTTGCGTGCCTGGGCCTTCATCGAGAACGAGAAGCTCTTTCTCATAGCGCTGGAAATGGTAACAGCCGTGCTGTTGATCCTTTTTTTCAACGACATGAGGCGCAGATGGGAAGACCGGAGAATTGCGAAAATGGCGAAAAGCGCCGGCCTGGTCCTGGTGACCCCGTCAAGGGGAGTCTTCGCGCAGAGAAGAAGAAAAAAAATGAAAAAGGAACTGGGATACGCACGGGAACTCATGATCATCGGCTCGACCGGTTACCGGTCCTTTGTTGAACCCGAAGGAGATCTGCTCGAGGCTGTCGGGAATTGCCGCGAAGCGAAAATCATGCTGCTCAATCCCTTTGAGGAGGGGGCAATCAGCCGTGCGGGAAGCATCCCGGATCCGGAAATTACACCCGAGGTGATCCGGGAGCAGATCATGCAAAGCATAAACTTTCTGAAAGGGCTCCGGGCAGCCCAGAAGCAAGTCAGGCTGAAACTGTACCCGGACCAGCCGCTCCTGAAGCTGGCGATTGTCGGAGATTACGCTTTTCTCCGGCATTATCATACGGGCCAGAACGTGCGTCATATGCCGGAATATGTTTTCAGAAACGAACAGAAACACGGTGGGCTCTATGTCCCGCTGAATCGGTATTTTCTTTCGCGGTGGCAGGACCCGGGCATCCCCGAATACGATCTTGATACTGATGAACTCGTGTACCGAGACCGGACGGGCAGTGAAGTGCGTCGAGAACAGTTCGGCAATATCCCGATATCCTATGGCGCCGGACAGGGAACCGAACAGTGAAAATCAGAATTTATTACCGGCTGTGCACGTTAATTCTTCCGCGCTGTTCATAAACCCGCGGTGACCATTCACTATCTCCCGCCAGATACATCCCCGCCAACCGATTCCACTCCCTGGCCTGCATTACATTACCCTTTTTCAGCCAGGCTTCTGCGAGGTAATAGTAATTTTTCCCGTTCGAGGGATAGATATTGACAGCCCTCTCCAGAACACCGATGGCCTCATCGACTTTACCGCTTTCGAGAAGCATCTGCCCCTGTTCCGTTAAATGGAGGGACGCCACCTCCCTTGGACGGGGCTTCCCCTCGCGCAATTCTTTTTTTTCTGCCTTCGTATCGGGAGCCGGTCTTGGCGGGTATTTCGACGGTACGGGAGCAACTGCGGCACAACCTGACAGAATAAGGCATAGTAAACACGATAACAATATTTGAAGTTTTTTACCGTTCATATCCTACCTCTTCCACAGCTTTTTCCACCATGTTTTCAACACTTCCCGGGAATGAGACTGGTGTTCCGGAATTTGACAGTATAGAGCAGGCACATTTTCCGCCAGGAAGACCTCTTCGATGGATTCAGGACATCTGGATTCAATCGCCAATTGCCCGCTCTGCGAACAGACTTTTGCTTTCACAACGCCGGGAGGCATTGTAAACCAGTCAGTCGAGACGTACTGCGGTATGGCTCTTACAAGGTCCACCCAGATGGGGAGCGCCGCCACAGCCCCTTCCGCGGATACACTCTCCCCGTTATCGAAACCCACCCACACCAGTACCAGAAGATCGGGAGTGTATCCGACGAACCAGGCATCCCGGTAATCGTTTGTTGTTCCCGTTTTCCCCGCTACAGGAAACGTTATCCCCATGTTTTTCGCGGATTTTGCCGTCCCTTCGGTAACCACACTTCGCAACATATCGCTCATGACATACGCCTTGGCCGGAGAGATGATATTCTGAATGGTCATGTGCCTCTGTTCCAGGACATTTCCATTTTCATCCACAAGGGTCTTCAGGGACAACGGATACGGCTCTACGCCGTCGGACGCAAAAGTACAGTACGCCCTTGCCAGTTCGAGGGGGATGACTTCATACGCTCCCAGCGCGAGAGAGGGCTGCGGCTTCACGGGTGTAGAAAACTGAAAGGCTTTCACCGTATCCACGATCTTGTCAAGACCGATTTTCATGGCCAGATCGACGGTGGCCAGATTGTCCGACCTCGCCAGCGCATCCCTCATCCGTATCCCTTTTCCGGAATCAGAGCTCTTTCCATGTGGCTTCCATGATTCCCCATTCACTTCATATGTTTTTTGCTCGTTGGAGAGCACTGTTGCAGGAGTAAACTGATCCAGGCCGGTCACGTACACGAAGGGTTTGATGGCACTGCCCGGCTGCCGGCGCGCCTGGGTCGCCCTGTTGAACTGGGTTGTCGAGTAGTCCCGGCCGCCGACCATGGCGAGGATATATCCCGTTTTCGGCTGCATGACGATGATCGCGCCTTGGAGTTTCCGCTCGGAATTGGAACGCCTCAGGGAAGGATAGGTCTTTTCCAAGCGGGCCAATCCCCTTTCCAAAGCGTTTTCTGCCGCTTCCTGCACCTGCGTATCCACGGTAGTATAGATAGACAGCCCCTGTGAAGAAAGGAACTTAGGGGAGTAGAGGGCGGGCAGCTGTTTGGAAACGTAATCGACAAAATAGGGCGCCTTTTTCCCATACGCCGTAAAGCCCACCGTCTTCACCGGATCTGTAGCGGCGCCGTCCATCTGTTTTTGGGTTATATGCCCAAGTTTCTCCATATCGTGGAGAACCTTGTTCCTCTGCTCCCGGCATTTTGTTTCACTCACATAAGGAGAGTACAGGCCGGGGCTTTTGACAAGACCCGCGATCGTCGCCGCTTCAGCGAGGGAGAGGTTTTCCACCGGTTTCCCGAAATAGAAGAAGGCGGCTTCACCGACACCGTTGATCGATACAGACCCCTTCTGGCCGAGGTAAATTTCATTCAGGTAGATCTCGAAGATTTCTTTTTTCTTGTACTTGATATCCATCGTGAGCGCCATGAGCAGTTCCTTGATCTTCCTCGTAAACGTCCTCTCTCGGGTCAGGAAATAGCTCTTGGCCAGTTGCTGGGTCAGTGTCGATCCACCCTGCCGGATCGTTCCATGCCGTATATTGATGTATATGGCCCGGAGGATGGACCGGAAATCGAATCCGTGATGTTCGAAGAAGCGGCTGTCTTCCGCGGCCAGCACAGCGTGTATAAGATATTGCGGAACACGATCAATGGAAACGAGTTGCCGCTGCTGCCTCTCGGGACCGAAAAACAGCATGATCTTTTCCGGCTCCAGTTCCAAAAGCGGCAGCGTTTCCCCGTTATCTTTGCGGATGATGCTTTCAATTTCCTGACTCCGGAATGCAATTTTCACGGGGAAGCCTTTTTGCTTTTTCGCCGGCATCTCCAGGTCATGGAGGTATACTTCCATTGATGATCCCAGAATCTGCATTTCGCCGCTTGACTGCGGCGCATGCGCAATGTTCCGGTACTCAAGACGGCGCAGTTTATTGATGAGGAGAGGCCGGTTCAGCTGCTGCCCGGGAAAAAGCAGGGTACTGTCGGAGTAGACTTTGGAAGGTATGCTCCATCGTCTTCCCGAAAACCGCGTATCGATCAGGATGGCAAGGTACAGACAGTAAAGCAGCACACCAATGACGATGAAAAAAGAAAGCAGACACAGGGAAAGGATGATCCTTTTTTTTATTGATTTCCGGAAGATCACTTGTTTCCTTACGCAATGGAATTTGACAGGATTGCTGTTACGCCGGAGTAAAATAGAGGAAAAGTAAGTACCTGTCAATGGGAAACATGGATCCGCGAAAAGCAGGGGCTGGCGATGCGGTTGGGAAAGGGAGGTGGAGCGGCGGCCGCCCTTTTGAGAAATCAGCTCACCTTTTGGTCGAGTCACCCGTCAAGATCAATCAGTTTACAAGGGAATATCTGAGAAAGGGCCGCGTGGAGGTGGAAGAGATCCATTCGAAGGATGTAGCGGAATGTCTCCAATTTCTCAAGATCTGGTGCGAGCAGCACGACTGTGACGCCGATCCGGAAAGCGATTTGCGCTGAGGGATTTTCAACTCAGGAATTCGGCTGAACGGCCACATCCCTCATCTTGAGCTGGATATCCGCGTTGCCGTTCCAGGTATTGATTTGCGGTGTGAATACGATATCCAGGACCGCCGCGGAGAGTTCCGGAAGGTATTGTCCCCTGCTGAACCAGATGGAGTTCCGGGATACGCCGTCATGGCTGACGCGCATCTTCAGATGATTGTTCCCGACAATCGAGGGAGAGGCCACGCTGACATTCCGGACGCACAGGACCGGCTCCGGGTTCCGGTTTCCGAATGGGGCCAATTGCTCGATCTGGGAGAGAAGCTCATGCGTGATGTCCATCAGACCGCACTGGGCATCAATGGTTGTGCAGACCGCAAAATCGGGTTCCGGGCCATTTTCACGGACGATCTCGCGGAGCAGTTTTGAAAAGGGATCGATATCCTCTTCCCGGATCGAAATGCCCGCGGCGTAGTGGTGGCCGCCGTAGGAGAGAAGATGCGCTTGACAGCGTTTAAGCCCCTCGTAAATATTGAAATCGGCGACGCTGCGTCCCGATCCTTTCCCGACCCCGTCCTTCAGGCTGATCAGAATGGCCGGCCTGCCGAAGCGATCGACGAGCTTAGAGGCGACGATGCCGAGGATGCCCGGGTGCCAACGGGGTGGTTTTATTCCCTTCAGGATGACCAGCCGGAAACCATTACGGAGACCGAACTTCTGGCCCTGATCGACCGTTACAACCGGGACCCCAAGATCCATGGAATCCTCGTTCAGCT